>DASPVQ010000008.1 GCA_035622275.1 Thermoplasmata archaeon
TCGGAGCGTGGGCGGCATCTCGAGATCGGGACGACCACCAATCGCAGGCGGAGCTCGCCCTCGTTCGGCCCGGACGGTACTCCTCCTGTTTCGCCTTGAGCCCCCCGTCCCGTACGGTGAGCTTAGGCGGAGAAGGTTAGCTCAACTCGACGAGGAGCGTCGCGCGGGACGACGACCACCCCTCGACGCGCGAGGGCATCGGGCCGAGCTTAAGCGAGTCGACAAGGAACTCTGCGACGGCTTGGATTGGCTGCAGGTGCACGACGAAGTCCGTCGAGGACTCGAGGGTCGGTATTCTCTGATGTTGGAGAACCTCGGGGCGACGCTCACGACAGCCTACTTGGCGGCCGAGGAGGACTTGGTGCGGTTTATCGTGTCATACCGCGATGGGAAGGGTATCTCGGGAGATGACGGCCTCCCGGCGTTCGATTCAATGGAGGCAAGACGTGAGCTCGCGGCATCGGACCTCCGCTTCCTTTCGAAGATGCGCTCGATGTGGAAGTCGCACAGGGCCATGCTCCTCGATTTCATCGAACATGGGGACGAGCTCTACATCGGAATCCCGCCGAGACCCATCGGAGACCCTCAGACTGATCCGCGAGCTGACCCCGACCGATACAACGACCTGAGACTGAAGGTACTTCGGAGACTCGACTCACGCCGTCGGAAAGCCGGGGTCCACCGACCATCCACAGCCATCGGTGAGCCAAATCGAGTCTGAAATAGAACCAACTAAGTCTGTGAATCCGTCCGGGCCCATACCCTAGGCGCGCGGGCGCCCGTCGCCGTCGGCGCCCGCCGCGGCGAGGAGCTTCTCGAGCAGGAGCTCGTGCTTGTGCTCGTCGGCCTCCATGCTGTCCCAGAGGATCCGCATCACGCCGCCGAGGCCGGGAGCGAGGTCGGCGTCGGTCGTCGCCTCGGCCTTGTGCTCGCGCGCGATCAGGTTCTCGACGTCCGCGCGCGTGATGCCGGTCGGGACGCTCGAGGAGACGCCCCGGTCGAGGTAGGCGGCGAGCGACGCGACGATCTCGGCGTGGCGCAGGCTGTCGGAGGCGATCTGCCGGAAGAGCGCCCGCGTCAGCTCGTCGCGCGAGCGCTGGGCGAGCCGCATGCACTCGGCGACCGCTTCCTGCTCGCCCCGGATCCGGTTGCGCAGCCACCGCGGCACCTCGCGACGCATCGCCGCGCTGGGCACGCGGGCCGCCCGGGAGCGGCCGGCCCCGCGGGGCGGGCGGGCCAGCGCCTCGAGCGCGATCGCGGCCTCGAGGACGAGCCGGGCGTCCCCGCGGGTCGTCATCAGCCGTTGGGCCGTCGTCCGGGCGAGGCGGCGGGCCCCCTCGTCGGCGAGGAAGCGAGCGAGCTTGGGCCCGAGCCGCTTACCCGAGATATACTGCGAGACCGACGACGGCACGACGCCGAGCAGTTCGGCGGCCTGGCGCTCGGGCAAGCCGAAGGCCTCCACGAGCTCCCGCGCCACCATCGCCTGCATGATCTGCACCCGGGCGACCGGGGACGGAGGCGCGTCGGCCATCGCGCCGCGCCGAGCCCGGCAAGGTAGATAGCGCCTCGCCGGCGCGCCGGCGTCCCGGCGGGGCGAGCCGACCTAGATCGCGTTCACCAGGAAGCCGATCACGAACCCGACGAGGACCCCGAGGTAGACGAGGCGGTTGCGCGCGATCGACGCCTCCCGGCTGTCGAGCGGCCGGAACGCGACCCGCAGCATCGGCAGGATAACGTAGGCAATCGCGCCGATCGCGAGCGCGTCGAAGATCACGAGGAAGAGGGCGTTGCTCCAGAAGTAGCCCACCGCGCCCCCGAGCAGCGTGGGGAGGCCGCCGACGAGGAACAGGCCGAAGAGCGTCGGGAGCCGGCTGCGAACCCCGCTGCCGAGGTAGGGCGAGACGATCGGGAAGCCCTCGGTGACGTTCTGCAGGAAGAAGCCCACGAAGACAACCGCGAGGACCCCGATCTCGCCCGCCGTCCACGTCGCGCCGAAGACGAGCCCCTCGGTGAGGTTCTGCAGGCCGATGCCCAGCGCGATGATCAGAGCGGTCAGGCGCGGACCCCCGTCCGCGCTTGCGACGCGCGACGGAAGGTTGTCGATGACGTAGAGGCCGAGGAAGGCGACGACGAAGGCCGCCGCGAAGGCGATCGTGTAACCGGCGTCCGCCACGTATCCGTTCGGGTACAGGATCGGCGAGACGTCCGAGAAGACGTCGCCCATCAGGAAGATCAGGATCCCGATCGCGCCGGCGTTGAGGACGGTCGCCCAGCGCCCCTGGGCGCGCTTGCTGAAGACGATCGGCAGCGACAGGAAGATGGAGAGTCCCATCGCCGCGGTGAGGATCATGAACACGGGAAAGTCGCTCATGACGGGCCCGGAGGTAGCTAGCCGGGCGGAACTATAAGCGTGTTGTTTGTGAAAGCGCTACAATTATTCATCACGACGTGAAGGCCACCTCGCCGGAGAGCCTAGCGCCGGGTGGCCCTGCGCGCGGAAAAACGAACGAAGGGGTTGGACCGGGCGGCTAGCCGCACCCGCAGCCGCCGGCACCGCAACCGCAGCCGCCCGCCTCGGAGTCCCCGTGGCCATGGCCGTCGGTCACCGGGAGCTGGGGGGCCGTGATCTTGAAGCCCGTGGCGTTGAGGTCCTGGACGAAGTCGATCCGGGCGCCGTCGAGCATCTCGGCGCTCAGGTCGTCGACGACGATCGAGAACCCGTCGACCGGGATGACCTTGTCGCCCGTGCGCGGCTTGTCGAACGCCATCCCGAACGTCGGGCCCCCGTGACCGCCGCCGCCACCGCAGCCGCATCCACCGCCTCCCGAGCCGCAGCCGCAACCGCCGCCGCCGCCCGACTGGAGGAAGACGCGGACCGCCGTGCCCGGCTTCTGGTTCCGGATGAGGTCCCGGACCTGGTCCTGCGCTTCTTGCGTCACTTCCAATTTGATCGTCGGACTATCGCTCATTCCCGGGGCCCTCCTTCGCTACCCCGACGTTCGTACCGGGCCGGGACTATAAAGCTCCGGGCTCAGGCGCGCTACGCGGAGAACGACTTGCCGCAGGAGCAGGTTTCCTTCGCGTTCGGGTTGTAGATCTTGAATCCCGAGGCTTCCAGCCCGAGCAGGTAGTCGACCTTCAGGCCGTCGAGCAGCGGCGCGCTCGCCCGGTCCACCACGACCTGGAGCCCGGCCTGATCGTAGGCGATCTCGTCGCCCGACTCGCGCCGGTCGAACGACATGCCGTAGGTGAGCCCGGAACAGCCGCCGCCCTGGACGAAGATGCGCAGGGCGGAGCCGGGCTTTCCCTGCTTCTCCATGATCTTGAGGACCTGCTCCCGAGCGGAGGTCGACACGTCGATCGCCACCATCGCCTGCCTCCGGCGAACTAGCCCGGGGCGCGGTAAAAGAGTTGCTGGCGTACGCGCCACCTCGCCGAGGGACGCCGCTCGACGCTTATCTATGGCGCCCGGGTGGCCGGATGATGTGCCGTCTCTTCGCCCAGCTGTCCGCCCGCGATGAGCCGGCGGAACCGTGGCTCGTGCGCTCGGACCGATCGCTCCTCGCGCAGTCTCACGCGAGCCCCGACGACCCCCAGCGGGAGGGATGGGGCGTCGGCTGGTTCAACGATCAGGGTCGCGCGCACGTCGTGAAGGGGATCCACGGCGCGTTCGAGCCCGGGGAGCGCGAGCGATTCGTGGCGGCCGCCGGGGCGGCCCGCGGGCCCGTCGTCTTCGGGCACCTTCGCCACGCCAGCAACCCGATGAACCTCCCGCCCGAGCGGCTCCTGGGCCTCGAGAACTCCCAGCCGTTCGAGACCCACACGGTCCTCTTCGCGCACAACGGGGCGATCCCGTTCCCCAACGAGACCCGGCCGATGCTGGGCCTCCTGGAGCCGAAGGTCCGAGGGATCAACGATAGCGAAGTGCTGTTCTGGCTGCTCGTCCGCAACACGGAGGAGCGTGGCGACCCGCTCCAGGGCTACGTGCAGACCGTGGAGGATCTCGTGAGGGTCCGCGAGGGCCTCGGTCGTCCTGCGATCCCGCCGTTCTCGGGCCTCAACGTCGTCTTCTCGCGGGGCCCGGACGAGCTGTGGGCGTTCTGCCAGTGGACCGGTGACCACGGGCGCGGGCTCATCGACACCTCGCGCCCCTACTACGAGATGACCTATCGCGCCGCGCCCCATCGGCTGATCGTTGGCAGCGAGCCGTTCGACGGGGAGCGGGGCGCCTGGCAGAATCTGCCGAACGGCCGGTACCTGTCCGCGCGACGTGAAGGGGACCACGTGAGGCTCACGACGGGGCCCACCCCGATCCCGGTCGGACTCGAGCTCGGGCCTCCGCCTTCCTGAGCGGTCGGCGCGCGTCGGTCCCGATGACGAGCGAGATGCTCTCGGGACCCGACCTCGGGGGCGGATACCTCCACCAGCTCACCACCGAGCGGGACGGAGATCGCACGACGTTCACCTACCACGCGCAGGACGGCGGGCAGGATGCCGGAGGACCCCCGAAGGGGCCGCTCGACCCGTTCGGGTTCGTCCACCCTCCCTCGGCCTGCCCGTTCGGCGGGCCGCGCTGCTGGCACCGACGCTTCCTCCTTCCATTCTCCGAGACCGCCCGCGTGCGACCTTGCTACAACCGCCACCGCTTCGTCCTCGAAACCCTGCTCGACCAGGCGTACGCGGGCCGGGCCGTGGACGTCGAGACGGCCGTGCCCGAGCTGCTCGACCGCCTCGAGCGCTCGGGCCTCTCCTCGCCGACGGACTTCTACATCGGGGGATCGGCCGCCGCCTGGCTCCTCGGCGCCCCGCTGCGGCCGCGCGACGTCGATGTGGGCGTCTCGCGCGCGGCGGTCGACCGCGTCGGTGCCGCCTTGATGGAGTACCTGATCGAACCGGTCGCGACGACCGACTGGCCCGGCGTCGGGATCGTGCGCGGGGGCCGCGCGTTCGTGGGGACGCTCGTCCGCGGGGCGCGGGTGGAGTGGGCGGTCGCACTGGGGGAGGAACCGCGAAGCCCGTACGAGGAGTGGGGAGGCCCCATCGGGGGAGCACGGACGGTGAGCGCGCGTGCGCTCGGTCGCACGGTCGCCGTGACCCGGCCGGAGTACGCGCTCGTGAGGGCCGCCATCAAGGCGACCGGCGCGCCAGCGCCGCCGCTCGTTGACTGGCTGCGGGAATTCGGCCCGGACCTCGAGCTGTTCGACGCGCTCGCGGAGCGGGCGCGGCTGCCGGCCGAACAGCGCGCGGCGCTGCGAGGGCGGCTCACGGCCGAAGGCGCCGGCGCGGCGGATCGTGGTGCGCGTCGACCCGCACCTTCATAGTCCGGAGCGCCGGCGGGCCGTCGATGCTGGCCCCGCGGATCGCGCCCCCGGTAACCGAGCACCTGACCCCGCACGACCTGGTCACCTACTTCCGCTGCCCGTACGAGATGGAGCTCGAGCACGCCCGCCGGCGCACGACGCCCACCGGCGGGCCGGGCCTCGTGCGGACCCCGATGGACGTGGTGCCCCTGCGCCACTCCCCGCTCCTCGCGCCGCCGCTCGGGCACCCGGTGGTGAACGAGGGGCGGCTCGACCTGGACGAGCGCGACCTCCTGGTCTACGAGGACGAGGGGGAGGACGACCTGCCGATGCTCTTTCCGCCCGAGCGCGTGCGCCTGGACGCCCGGTTCCGCAACGGGGGCCGAACGCTCGTGGATCCCGAGCTCGCCCTCGCGGGCCGTCCCGATCTGATCGTGCAGCGAGCGGACGGCTCCATCGTCCCGGTCGAGTACAAGGAGACCCATCTGTTTCCCGGCTACCACATGGCCCACGGTCGCCTCTTCGACACGGTGCAGTCGATCGCCGAGTGCCGGCTCGTCTCGGTCGCCTTCGGTCGGCGCGTCCCGTACGGGATCGTCCTGTACGGGGACGAAGCCGGCGGCGGGCTTCATGAGGGATGGGTCCGGATCCCCTACGGCGACGCCGAGGAAGCGTGGCTGGTCGCCGCGCTCCGACTGGTCCGCGACGACCCCGTCCGGGCGCCGGTGCCCGCGGAGCGCAACTGCGGGGGCTGCGCGCCCAACGGCGACGGTCAGTGCCGGTTCGCGGTCGCTCGGTACGAGGGGCCGCACCACCGCCACGCGTTCGATGCGCGGCCCCCGGCGTAGGACTCCCGTTCCGTTCGTCATCGCCGGCGCGCGGCCCGGTCCCCGTCGTTCGGGCGAGCTGTTAAATATCAGGCGTCCGTTGAACGCGGGCCGCGCCCGGACGTTGTTCCATCGGTCGGTACGTGCACCCGCCGAGGCCCCGCCTCTTCGGGGAAGGGCGAGGGTCCGGCCGCCCCTGGCGGCAGGACCGATGACGCCGATCACACGCGTTCTGGACGCTTGTCAAGCATAATCAGTGTAGCTGACTCCTGTCAGCTGGGGAATGGCTAGGCTCGGGCGCCGACGAAGGTCGTGCCAAGCTGCGATAAGCGGTGGGTAGGCGCAAGGAACCTGTGATCCACCGATCACCGAATCGGAACTCCGGTCCCGCAAGGGACATTCCGCAAGGAAGGGGAACCCCCCGAAGTAAAGCATTCTAGTAGGGGGAGGACAAGAAATCAACCGAGATGCCGTGAGTAAAGGCGATCGAAAACGGCCCAGGACAAACCGAATCCCCGCCCGGTGAGGGTGGGGAGATGTGGAGTAGTGGACCTCCGTACTCGCTGGCTTCCGGAGCCGAACGTGCCTGGAACGGCGGACCCTAGAGGGTGAAAGTCCCGTAGGCGAACGGAAGAGGCGAGATTGGAGGGATCCCGAGTACCGTGCGTTGGATATCGCGCGGGAAGCCGGGAGGTACAGTCTTCCGATCCTAAATACGTCCCGAGACCGATAGCGAAATTAGTAGCGCGAGCGAACGCTGAAAAGTACCTCGGAAGGGAGGTGAAAAGAGCCTGAAACCAGCTGACGATAAGCCGCATGCGGCCCCCAAGGAACGAAGCAGCCGCGAGGCTGTGGACACAGGGTCCATGCGTCCGTTTTGAATAACGGGCCAGGGAGTTTCGATCAATGGCGAGGCTAAGGCCCGCACGGCCGCAGCCGAAGGGAAACCGACGGTCCGCAGTCCCGCAAGGGACGAGGGACGGGGTGCGCTCGCCCGAAGTCATTGGTGGAATACCCGAAGCCAATCGATCTAAGCGTGGGTAGGTTGAAGCCTGCCGAAAGGTAGGTGGAGGACCGAACCGGTGTTGACGTGCAAATCACTCGGATGACCTGTGCTTAGGGGTGAAAGGCCAATCTAGACTGGGGATGGCTGGTTCCTCCTGAAACTACTCGCAGGTAGGTCTCGGCCGAGCTGGCGCGCGATGTAGAGCACCGATTACGGGAAGCGGGACCGAAAGGTCTCGGCCGGTTGTCGAACTCCGAAGTTGCGCGCGGCGTGGACGCCGGGAGTGAGCGCGGCAGGGGTAAGCCCGCCGTGCGAAAGGGAATGCAACCCAGCCTCGCATTAAGGGCCCCAAGTGCCGGTTAAGTGTCATGCAAAGGGCGTCCGTGTTCGAAGACAACTGGGAGGTG
Source organism: Thermoplasmata archaeon (assembly GCA_035622275.1). Taxonomy (NCBI): domain Archaea; kingdom Methanobacteriati; phylum Thermoplasmatota; class Thermoplasmata; species Thermoplasmata archaeon. Next base: position 7,541 of record DASPVQ010000008.1, read on the forward strand.
GGCTCAGAAGCAGCCATCCTTCAAAGAGTGCGTAACAGCTCACCAGTCGAGGGCATGGGCACCGAAAATGGACGGGGCTAAACCGGCCCCCGATAT
>DASPVQ010000009.1 GCA_035622275.1 Thermoplasmata archaeon
ATATGTTTAACAATTTGTTAAGAATAACTAAATAGTCGTTTTATTCTGTTAAACGTCGTGCGGACCGTTCGGGCCGACGCTCCCGCGACCCGATTCTTGGGCGTGCGCCTCACGCTCGAGGAGGAGGCGCTCCTCGAACAGTTCCGTACCTCGAACGAGCTCCGGACGCGCTCGGAGGCCGTGCGCGCGCTCGTCCGCGGAGCGAGCGAACCTCGTCCCGCGGACGTCGCGGTACCCGCGACCCTTCGCAACGAGCTCGAGGAGATCGTCGAGGACGGCTACTCCCGGGACCTGGACAGCGCGGTGACGCTGGTCCTCACGCTCGGGCTATCGGAGCTCGGCCGGATCCACGCGGAACGTCTCGCGGCGCTGCGCGAACACGCGCGCAGTTCCGCCGGTCGCCGCGAGAACCGACGCCGGGCGGACCGCGAGGGACGGGGGCTCCTCGGGCGGTAGGCTCCCAACCAAGGGTGGGTTGCAGCATGGAAACGATCGGGAAGGCGTGGAGCGCGCGGAGCGGATTCATCTGCCGGCTGTGCCGTCAGGACGCCAAGCATAATGAGGTGCTGCACATCTCCTACTGCCCCGTCCACGGGCTCAGCTCGCCGCTCGATGCGCTGCCGTGGCGACCGGAGTTGAGAGCATCGCGCGCCTCTACACCCGGACCGGCGACCGAGGCACGACCGGTCTCGCCGGTGGTGCGCGCGTAGACAAGGACTCGGCGCGGATCCGCGCCTACGGCACGTTCGACGAGCTGGGCGCGCAGCTCGGGGTCGTCGACGCCGAACTGAACGAGGCGCTCGCCGACGAGCGCGCGGTCATACGACGCCTCGCGCACGAGTTGTTCATCGCCCAGTCGGAACTCGCGGCCGCGCCGGGGGCGAAGCGCGCGAGCCCCCGCATCGAGTCTCGGCACGTCGCCCGTCTCGAGTCGGACATCGACCGCTTCGCGGAGAAGTATCCCGAGCTGCGCTCGTTCGTGCTCCCGCGTGGTGCCCGGCCCGCCGCCGAACTCCATGTCGCGCGCACGATCGCGCGCCGCGCCGAGCGCGAGCTCTGGGCGCTCCACCGCTCCGAGCCGCAGCGATCCGAGCTGCTGCAGTGGTCCAATCGGATCAGCGACCTCCTCTTCGCCCTCGCGCTCGCGGCCAACCACGCCCTCGGCGTGAGCGAGGTCGCCCCGGACTACTCCACCTAGACCGCGCGGAGGGGACGGTGGAGGTCGGGATCGTCGGCAAGCCGAACGTCGGCAAGTCGACGTTCTTCAACGCGCTCACGCTCCTCGACGCGCCGATGGCGCCGTACCCGTTCACCACGACCGTGCCGAACCGCGGTGTCGGAGCGGTGCGCGCCAAGTGTCCGCACGCCGAGAAGGGGGTCGCGTGCACTCCGGGCAACGCGAAGTGCGTGAACGGGACGCGGTGGGTCCCCGTGAACCTCATCGACGTGCCCGGCCTCGTCCCGGGCGCCCACGAGGGCAAGGGGCTCGGCCACAAGTTCCTGGACGACCTGCGCGCCGCGGACGGATTCGTCCAGGTCGTGGACCTCTCCGGCGGCACGAACGCCGAGGGCCAGCTCGCCCCGCCGGGCACCCAGGACCCGGCGCAGGAGGTCGGCTGGCTCGAGGACGAGCTGGTGAGCTGGGTCTCTGAGATCCTGTCGCGCGACTTCGAGCGGCATGCGCGCTCCACCGAGCTCGACGGCAAGAAGGTCGAAGAGTTCCTCGCGCACCGTCTCACGGGCCTCGCCATCCCCGGCCCGGCGATCTCGGCGGCGCTGCGCGTCGTCCCGGTCGACCGGGCGCATCCCGCGCGATGGACGTCGGCGGACCGGCTCGCGCTGGCCCGCGAGCTCCTGCGCGCCGCCAAGCCGCGCCTGGTCGCGGCGAACAAGAGCGATCGCTCGACCCGCTCCGCCGCCGACCGGCTGAGGGCCGCGATCGCCCCGATCCCCGAGGTCCCGACCTCGGCCGAGGCGGAGCTGACGCTGCGCCGCGCGGCCCGCGCCGGCCTGGTGGAGTACGCGCCGGGCGACGCCGGCTTCCGGGTCCCGGACTCGGCGCGGCTCAGCGCGCCGCAGCAGCGCGCGCTCGATGGGATCCGCTCCCTCCTGGCCGACTGGGGCTCGACCGGCGTTCAGGGCGCGCTCGAATCGATGGTCTTCGAACGGCTCCGCCAGATCGTCGTGTATCCGGTGGAGGACGAGAACCACTGGACCGATGCGCGGGGGCGGGTCCTACCGGACGCGCTCCTCGTGCCCGCCGGGACCACGGCGAGCGAGGTCGCCTTTCGCGTGCACTCGGACCTCGCGCGCAACTTCATCCGCGCGATCGACGGCCGCACGCACCGCGCGCTCGCGGCCGACCACGCGGTCGAGCCGAACGCGGTGATCCGGATCGTCGCGCGGAAGTAGCCGCGTTCAGTCGGGCAGCGCGCCCTCGATCAGCCGGGCCCCGTCCGGCTGCGGGCGCACCACGAACGGGAGCGCCCCCGCGCGCGCCAGCCGGCGCACGAGGTCGACCTCCTGGCCGGGGGACGGGAGCACGACGATCGAGCCGCCGGCCCCCGCGCCGGTGAGCTTCGCCGCCTCCGCCGCCGGCGCGGCCGCCTCGAGCAGCGCCTCGATCCGCGGATGCGAAACGCCGACCTCGCGCAGCAGCTCCTGGTTGCGGCGCATCAGCTCGGCCACGGCGGCCCGGTCGGCACGGCCGACCGCCGCGATGCCGTCGGTCGCCACCGAGCGGAACTCCTCGAGCAGCGCGGGCCCGTCGGGACGCGCGAGGCGGGCCCCGACGGCTCGCACCGCGTCGCCGGTCGCGCGCGGGATGCCCGAGTGCGCCACGACCCACGTCCAGCCCGGGTCCTCGACCCGGCGCACCTCCCAGTCGCGGGCGGCGTCCGTCACGCTCCACAGGCGCTCGCCGCTCCCGCCGTTGACGGAGAGGAAGCCGCCGGCGACGACCGCCGCGGTGTCGCCCGGGCTGCCGACGCCCTGGGCCCCGCGCTCGATCTCGAAGCTGCGCTGCGCGAGCGTCGCCCGGTCGATTCCGCCGGTCGCGGCGCCGAGCGCCGCCGCGAGCGCCGCCACGAACGCCGCCGACGAGCCCAGCCCCGCGGCGCGCGGGATCCGCGACACGCTGCGCGCGTCGATCGGCGGACCGCCGGCCCAGATCGTCTCGAGGGCCCGCGCGAAGTAGGCATTGCCCTCGCGGGCCGAGGCGTCGCCGTTCAGCCGGACGGCCGCCGAGGGCGCGAGGAACACCTGGGTCTCGAGGTCCAGCGCGAAGAGGAGCTCGGGGGCACCGTGGACGACTGCGTGCTCGCCGAAGACGATGCACTTGCCCGGCGCGCGGGCCGCGACCGGCAGCCGGTGCGGGGGCACGGCCGGTAGCGCCGGCGTCACGTCGAGCTCCCCGCCGTGCGGACGCGCTTGCCGCGCGCCTGCGGCACGACGATCTTGCGCGCGCCCGACGGCGCGCGGGGACCCGGGACGCCCCGCAGGCGGGCGAGGACCACGGCGACGGCCGCGACCTCGCTGTGGGGCTGGTGGCCGACCGCGAGGTTCGCGTCGGCGAGTCGGTAGAGCTCGGGGGGCACCTTCGCCCCGCCGACCACCAGCAGGATCTTCCGGGCGCGCTCCAGGCGGGGCGCGAGCTGCTCGAACGGGAGACCGTACATCGTCAGGTGGACGACCAGTCCGGGGGAGGAGCGCACGACGCTCTTCCAGTCGTCGACCCCCACGACCTCGAACTTTCCGCCCCAGCCCCGTCCGACCGCGGCGAGCCGAGCCGCGAGCTTTGGATCGGGCGGGTGCAGGAACATGCGCTCGGCGCCGAGGGCCCGCGCGGCGAGCGCGAGGTGGGTGGTGAGCCGCGGGTCGCGCCCGAGGCGGTGGCCGACCCGAAGGACCGAGATCCGCGGACGGGACCTAGGACGCCGACTCCGCCTGGAACCGCTCGATCCGGTGGCCACGGTACTCCAGCTTGTCCGAGCGCTTGACGAGTCCCTTCAGCCGGGTGGGGCTCATCTCGAGCTCCTCGGCGACGTCGGAGAAGAAACGGCCCTCGGCCCCGACCGCGTCGAAGATCCGCTGTTCCAGCTTCGCGTAGTCCTTCGGGCTCATCATCGCGATCGCGAGCACCTCGCTCGCCTCGGCGAGCGGGCTCGTCGTGTTGATGTTGATCGTGGAGTAGTAGAAGTGGTAGCTCTTCTCGGGCTGCTTCTTGCCCTCCCGCGCGACCCAGCGCGTGTCGATCAGTCGCAGCTTCTCGAACGCGGCGAGCGCGGCGAGGCCCTCCTTGCCGAACTCCCGCTCGACGTCCTCGGTCGTCAGCCAGTTCTCCCCGAGCCGCTGGACGAGCTTGAGCTTCACGGGCGTGTCGACCGCCCGCAGGATCGAGACGAGGTCGCTCACGTCGTTGACGACCTTGATACGATGCATGGAGGCGGCCATCGCTCAGTCCGGCCCGCGGCCCGGCGCCGGGGCGCTCGCGTCCCGGAGCATCCGCCGGTACTTCCCATAGCGGTCCCCCGGATTGAAGCGGGCCGGATGGGGCGTGCGGGTCGGCGCTCCGCACTCCGGGCACTGGTCCGCGAGCGTGTAGCGCCGGCAGGTCCGGCAGACGCGCAGCACCGACTCGGTCATGCGCGGACGAAGGAGCCCTCGCCACCGGCGGCCGTGATCGCCTTGATCGCCGCCTCGGTCGCCCGCTTGAGCGTCTCCTCCGCGGTCTTGTACTGGCCGGCGACCACGCGCATCCGGTACTTCGGGGCGCCGACGTAGTGGACCTCGACGGCCTCGGGGTCGACCTGCTCCGCCGCGAGGAGGGCCGCGCGGACGGCTTCGACGCCGTCGGGCCGCGGATCGGTGAGCTCGAGCGTGCCGAGGATCGTCACGCGCGGTGGCACGATGTTCTCCCGCGCGATCTTGAGGAACTGGGTCACCCAGGCAGCCTTCTCGTTCTCCTTCTGGAAGCGCTTGGGGTCCGCGCTCGCGACCTCGAAGGCCGCGAACAGCGAGCCGTAGCGCTCGACGAGGGTCGGCCCGAACAGGTCGGCCGCCGCCTCGCTCGTGATCTTGAGCCCCTGGGCGACCTGCTCGACGAGGCGGAGCGCCCGGCCCTCGTTCTTCCACTGCTGGGTCTTCTCGCGGCGCTGGTGGTCGTTGATCCGCTTCAGGGAGAGGTCGATCTGGTTCTTCGCCGGGTCGACGCGCAGGACGCGCGCGACGATCTTCTGGCCCTCCCGGATGTGATCGCGGATGTACTTGACCCAGCCGGTCGCCACCTCGCTCAGGTGGATGAACGCCTCGCGACCCGCGTACTCGTCGAGGGTGACGAACGCGCCGAAGTTGCGGATCGACGTCACCGTCCCGATGACGAGGTCGCCCTCGTCGGGATACTCCGCGCGCAGCGGCATGCGAACGAGCGGCCCTGCCTACCCGCTCAGGGTGCGGATGAGCTCGCCGCGGAGCTTGGCCCGGCCGCCGGTCGGCGTGGCGAGGGTGGCGCCGCAGACCCCGCAGTTCACCGCCGTCGCCGGTCGGCTGAAGACCGTCTGCTCCGTCGAGCAGTCCGGGCACTTCACGATCCAGAACGGCGAGGGTCCGCGCACCGGTTCCTCCCTAGTGATGCTCGACGAGCTCGAGCGTCGTCGCGCGCCAGCTGGCGGGCTGGACCGTGTAGTGGCACTTCTTGCAGCGGTACTTCAGGTAGACACGGCGCACGGCCTTCGCGCGGCCCTCCGGCTTCGGCCGCGGGAAGCCACCGTAGCCGCGGGTCGCCCGCCGGAAGCGTCGCTGCCCCCATTTGAGCTCGGAGGCCGGTCGCTTCTTCGCCTTCTCCACGTCGTGGTCCGTGTGCGTCTTGCACTTCGGGCAGTACGTGGACACGACCTTCGGATAGTGCATCGGGCGCCGCCGAGACGCATCGGCTATTTACCCTTAAGCACGCCTTTCGCCGAGAGCGCGGGCCCCCGGCCCGGCCGGACTCCCGTGGGGCACGAGTTTCTCGAGGAGCGCGGCGCCAAGGCTTATCTACCATGGCCTGCTCGGCGCCGCGCCCCACGGGGGAGATATGCCGGACCGCCCGTCGCTCGATGTCGTCAGCGAAGTGCTCGGGAAGACGCCGGCCCGCCACTTCGCCCAGTCGATCGAAATGTCGGTCAACCTCAAGGACCTCGACCTGTCGGTTCCGAAGAACCGGCTCGAGGACGAGGTCCAGCTGCCGAACGGCCGGGGCAAGGCGGTCAAGGTCGGTGTCTTCGGCTCGCCCGAGCTGTGCCAGAAGATGCGCGGCGTCGCCGACCTCGTCGTCGCGGCGAACGAGCTCGACGACTGGGCGAAGGACAAGAAGGCCGCCAAGAAGCAGGTCAACCACATCGACTTCTTCCTCGCCGAGGCCCCGCTCATGCCGACGATCGGTAAGCGTCTCGGCGTCCTCCTGGGCCCCCGAGGCAAGATGCCACGGCCGGTGCCGCCGGGCAGCGACCCCACGAACCTCGTCCACGCGCTGAAGCGATCGATCCGGATCCGCTCGAAGGGGAATCGGACGTTCCACGCCCCGGTCGGAACGCAGCAGATGAAACCCGAGGAGCTCGCGCAGAACGTCGACGCGGTCCTGAACCGCATCGTCGGCAGGCTCGAACGCGGCCGAACGAACATCGAGAGCGTCTACCTCAAGACGACGATGGGCCCGGCGATCCGGCTCTGGTGAGACAATGCCCGGTCGCGGTTCGGTCCCGGAGGAGCGGCTCGCCCGGGTCGCCGACCTCGAGGCGATGATGCTCGCCCGGCCGATGATGGCCGTCGTCGGGATCCGCGGGGTCCCGGCCGCCGCGCTCCAGTCGATGCGCCGGGAGCTGCGGGCCCGCGACCATCCGATCCGGGTCGCGACGAACTCCTCCCTCCGGCACGCGGTCGAGAACGCCTCGGCGAAGCGACCGGCGCTGCGTCCCCTGCTCGAGCACGTCGACGACCAGACCGCCCTGCTCGCCGCGGAGGGCAATCCGTTCGCGCTCTTCCAGGAACTCCGCCGCACCCGCTCTCCGACGCCGGCGCGGGGGGGCGAGATCGCGCCGCGCGACATCGTCGTGCCCGCCGGCACGACCAGCTTCAAGCCGGGCCCGATCGTCGGCGAGCTCCAGCACGCGGGCTTCCCGGCGGCGATCGAGAAGGGCAAGGTCGTCCTGAAGAAGGACGTCACGATCGTCCGAGCCGGCGACAAGATCTCCCGCGAGGTCGCCGGGATGCTCACGCGGCTCGAGATCTTCCCGCTCGAGGTCGGGCTATCGCTGCGCGCGGTCGTCGACGGGGACACGTTCTATCCGCCGGGCGTGCTCGCGATCGACCTCGACGCTCAGCGGGCCGATCTCGCGCGAGCCGCGCGCGCGGCCCTCGGGCTTGCGGTCGAGCTCGGCTACGCGACGAAGGAGAGCCTGCCGCTCCTCCTCACGAAGGCGCACCGCCGGGCGCTCGGCCTCGCGCTCGCGGCCGGCTACGCGACGCCCGAGACGATCGAGCCGCTGTTCGCGAAGGCGATGCGCGAGGCGGCGACGGTCGCCAGACTTACAGGCACCTGAGGTTCCCCCCAAGGTCCACGGAGTGAGAAACATGGAGTATGTCTACGGAGCGCTCTTGCTCAACGCCGCCGGTAAGCCGATCGACGAGAAGGCCCTCACGGGCGTGCTGAGCGCTGCGGGGCTCTCCCCGGACGCCGCGCGCGTGAAGGGGCTGCTCGCGAGCCTGGAAGGCGTCAATCTGACCGAGGTCCTCGCCAAGGCCGAGACGTTCTCGGCGCCCGCGCCCGCCGCGGCGCCGGCCGAGAAGAAGGAAGGCAAGGGCGAGAAGAAGGAAGAGGAGAAGAAGGAAGAGAAGGGCGTCTCCGAGGAGGAGGCCGCCGAGGGTCTCTCCGCCCTCTTCGGGTAGCGCGCGCGTAATCGCAAGCGCACCGCTTAAGAAGCGGGGCTCGGTGGCTCCGTCGGGAGGCCCGCCGACCGCCCAGGTTCCTCGGATGCCGGCCCGGGATCGCTGCGGCGTCGTCGGGGTGTCGCTCCAGGGGAAGGGCGCCGCCCCGTACCTCTTCCGAGGCCTCCGCGCCCTGCAGCACCGGGGCCAGGAGTCGGCCGGCATCGCCACGACGAGCCACGGCGTCCTCCACCACCGCAAGGGGATGGGCCTCGTCCACGAGATCTTCTCGCAGGAGATGCTCGATGCGCTGCGGGGGTCGAGCGGGATCGGCCATGTACGCTATCCCACCACAGGCGCGACCGATCTCGAGAACGCGCAGCCGATCGTCTTCAAGATGCGCGGCAGCGACGCCGCGCTGGCGGCGAACGGCGACCTCGTCAACTACGAACGGATCCGCCGACGCATCCAGACCCAGGGCATCGAGCTGCTCGGCAACGCCGACACCGAGACGATGGCCCAGGCGATCGCGCTCGAGTACAACCACACGCGCGACCTCGACGCGGCGATCCGGCGCGCGTGCCCCGAGCTGATCGGTGGCTACTCGGTCGTGATGATCGTGGGCAACCGGGTGTACGCGTTCCGCGACCCGCTCGGGATCCGTCCGCTGGTCTTCGGGACGGTCGAGGGCGGCGTGGCCGTCGCGAGCGAGTCGGTCGCGCTCGAGCTGATGGGCGGCAAGGCGGTCCGCGACGTGCTCCCGGGCGAGGTGGTGGTGCTCGAGCGCGGGCAGCTCGCCCGCAGCTCGCGCATCCCGAGCTCCGGCGAGCGCGCCCACTGCATGTTCGAGTGGGTCTACTTCTCCCGCCCCGACTCGATCGCCGAGAACGTGCCGATCTACGAGGTACGGCACCGCATCGGCCTGCGCCTCGCCCGGGAGGCGCCCGTCGACGCCGACCTCGTCGTCCCGGTGCCGGACTCCGCCCGGCCCCAGGCGCTCGGCTTCTCGGAAGGCTCGAAGATCCCCTACGCGGAGGCGCTGATCAAGAACCGGTTCGTCGAGCGGACGTTCATCCTCCCCGACCAGCGTCGACGCGAATCGGAGGTGCGGGTGAAGCTCCACCCGATCCCCGGGCTCCTCAAGGGGAAGCGCGTGGTCCTCGTGGACGACTCGATCGTCCGCGGGACGACGTTCCGGGAGATCGTCCAGATGGTCCGCGCGGCGGGGGCGACCCGCGTGGACGTGCGAATCGGATGTCCCCCCATCCGCGCGCCCTGCTACTTCGGGATCGACATGAAGGAGCGAAAGGAGCTGGTGGCCTACAACCGCACGCCGGAAGAGGTGGCGTCGGTCGTAGGCGCCGACTCGGTCCAC
>DASPVQ010000010.1 GCA_035622275.1 Thermoplasmata archaeon
CGCCATCGCCGGGAGCGCCTGATGGCGGCGAAGGGCGCGACCCCGAAGAAGGGGTCGGACGTCCCCATCGACTACCGCAAGATCGAGCGCGTCGCCGGGCCGCTCCTGTTCGTGCGCGATGTCGCGAACGCCGCCTACGGCGTGATCGTCGAAATCCAGCTCCCCACCGGCGAGCGCCGCCAGGGCCAGGTATTGGATTCGCGCAAGGGCCTCGCGATCGTCCAGGTGTTCGGCCCCACGATGGGGATGGACGTCAGCACCACCTCGGTCCGGTTCCTGGGCGAGGTCGCCAAGCTCGCGGTGTCCGACACGATGCTCGGGCGCGTCTTCAACGGGCTCGGGGAGCCCCGGGACGGCGGCCCCCGGATCGTCTCCGACCAGCAGCTCGAGATCGTCGGGAACGCGATGAACCCCTACTCGCGCGAGGAGCCGAGCGAGTTCATCCAGACGGGGATCTCGACGATCGACGCGATGAACACGCTCGTGCGGGGCCAGAAGCTCCCGATCTTCTCGGGCGCGGGCCTCCCGCACAACCAGATCGCGGCCCAGATCGTCCGTCAGGCCAAGCTCCGCGATTCCACCGAGGGATTCGCGGTCGTCTTCGCCGCGATGGGGATCACCAGCGAGGAGGCGAACTACTTCCTCAAGGAGTTCCAGACGACCGGGGCGCTCGAGCGCGCGGTCGTCTTCCTCAACCTGTCGAGCGACCCGTCGATGGAGCGCGTCGTCACGCCGCGCATGGCGCTGACGGCCGCCGAGTTCCTCGCCTACGAGCGGGACCTCCATGTCCTGGTCGTGCTCACCGACATGACGAACTACTGCGAGGCGCTCCGCGAGGTCTCGGCGGCGCGCGACGAGGTGCCGGGCCGCCGCGGCTACCCCGGCTACATGTACACGGACCTCGCGACGATCTACGAGCGGGCGGGCAAGATCCACGGCCGCAAGGGGTCGATCACGCAGCTGCCGATCCTGACGATGCCGGCCGACGACGTGACGCACCCGATCCCCGACCTCACCGGCTACATCACGGAGGGCCAGATCTACGTCAGCCGCGAGCTCCAGCGCCGCGGGGTCTACCCGCCGATCGACGTGCTGCCGTCGCTCTCCCGCCTGATGAACCAGGGGATCGGCAAGACCCGCACCCGCGAGGACCACCGGGGCGTCGCGGACCAGCTGTTCGCGACCTACGCCACGGGCAAGGACCAGCGCGCGCTCTCGGCGATCGTCGGCGAGGAGTCGCTCAGCGCGGTCGACCGCCTCTACCTCAAGGCGGCCGACCGCTTCGAGACCGAGTTCGTCAACCAGCGCCCCGACGAGGACCGCACGATCGACCAGAGCCTCGGCATCGGCTGGGAGATCCTCTCCGACCTCCCCGACGCCGAGTTGAAGCGGATCAAGCCGGAGTTCATCGCGAAGTACCGGACCCACCCGAGCCCGGTGAGCTAGCCTCGAGGTCCCCCCGTGCCCGCCGAGACGGTCCGACCCACGCGCCTCGAGCTCCTGCGCACCCGCCGGCGCATCGTGGTCGCGCGCAAGGGCCTCAACCTGTTGAAGCTCAAGCGGACCGCGCTGATCGTCGAGTTCTTCGCGATCTCGAAGGAGGCGATGCGCCTGCGCGGCGACCTGCGGCAGCGGATCGCGCGCGGCTACGAGTCGATCCGCTGGGCGGAGATGATGGAAGGGCCCACCCGGCTCGAGAGCATCTCGATGCTGCTCCCCGACGTGCGCCCGGTCCAGGTCGCGACGAAGAACGTGATGGGGGTGCGCACCCCCCGGGTCGACCGCGGGAGCTACGCGCCGATCGCGGCGCCCGAGCTCCTCGACCTGCCGACGTCCGTCAACGAGGCGATCCGCCACTTCCAAGGGATCTACGCGGTCGTCCTCGACATCGCCGAGAAGGAGAACGCGCTGCGCCGCCTGCTCCAGGAGATCGAGAAGACCAAGCGGCGGGCGAGCGCGATCGAGAACGTCCTGATCCCGCGGCTGCAGGCCACGGTGCGCTACATCAAGTTCCGATTCGACGAGCTCGAGCGCGACTCGTTCAGCATGCTCAAGACGGTCAAGCGCAAGCTCGAGCAGGAGGAGGCGCGTGCCGCCGCCGGCGCCTAACGCCGCGGTCCGCCGGTTCGTCGCCGTGCAGGCGGCGAGCCTCGCGCTGAAGCTCGCGGCGCTCGCGCTCTTCGTCGCCCTCGTCGCGAAGTACGTGGGGGGTTGGTGATGGCCGCCGCTGGGGAGACCGCCGCGCTCCCGGCAGGCTCGATCGACGCGCTCAAGCGCGTGCGGGCGACCGAGGCCGAGTGGGAGCAGAAGGTCGCCGCCGCACGGCGGGCGGCCGACGAGCAGCTCGCGCGCGAACGGGCCGCGGCGGATGCCGCGGTGAAGGCGGCGCGCGACGCGGCGGAGGCGGAGCGGACCGCGAAGGTCCTGCGCGCCCGCGCCGACACCGAGCGCGCGGCCGCGGAGATCGTCGCCGACGGCGAGCGGGCGGCGGCCGCGGCGTCCCGGGGCGAGGGCAAGCAGCCGGCGGACCGCCGCGACGCGATCCTCGACGTGGTCCTCGCCGGCGTCCGCCCCTAGGGAGACGCTGCCGATGGGGGTCCTGCGGCCGGTCGCGATGAGCAAGGTCGGCGTGCTCGGCCTCAAAGATGACCGCGAACGGATCCTCGGCCTCCTCCACGACCTGCGGATCGCGCAGATCGAGCCGCTCTCGCCCGAGGCGCTGAGCGCCCTCGTCCCCGAGCGCGGCAGCGAGCTCCAGCGGCGCGTCGGCGATGAGGCGCTGCGCTTCCGGGGCCTGAAGCACGCGCTCCCCCCCGTCCCGACCGGTCCGCCCCGCCGCTTCGATGCGCTGGACGACGTCCTCGCCGCGGCCCGGACCGTCCCGATCGACGCCGAGGTCGCGGAGCTCAAGCGCGAGGACGACCGGCTGCTCACCGAGGAGCGCGCGCTCGACGAGCGGATCGGGCTGCTCGATCGGCTCGCCTTCTATCCCGACCGGCTCGAGTACCTCCGCGCCCGGAGCTTCGTCACGTTCGTGGGCGAGGCCGAGCCGAAGCAGCGCGGCGCGCTCGCGGCCGCGCTGCCGCCCACCTCGGACGCGCAGTTCCTGGACGACCCCCGCGGCTCGGGCACCTTCCTCGTGAGCCTGCGCACGCAGAGCGCCGAGGTCCTCGCGCGCGTCGCGCAGTCCTTCGCCCTGCGCCTGAGCACGGTACCGGCGGTCGACGGCCCGCCGGCCGAGGAGGCGCAGCACGCGCGCGTCGCGCGGGCGATGGCGGTGGGCCGGCGCGCCGCGATCGCCGCCCGGCTCGGCACGCTCGCCCGGGAGTGGTACCCGACGGTCGCAGCGATCGACGAGGCGCTGCAGGTCGAGAACCGGAAGATCGAGGTCCTCTCCAAGCTCGGCGCCGGCCGCGAGACGTTCGCGCTCGAGGCGTGGATCCCGACGCGCGACCTCGCCCGGCTCAGCGCGATCCTCGCCGGGGCCACCGGCGATCGGGCCTACCTGTACTCGGTCCCGACAAAGGAGGAGCCGCCGACGCTCATGGACAACCCGAAGGGGATCCGGCGCTTCGAGTTCTTCATCCGGTTCTACTCGCTCCCCCAGCCGACCGAATGGGACCCCACGCTGATCTTCGCGATCGTCTTCCCGCTGCTCTTCGGCCTCATGCTTGCGGACTGGGGCTACGGGCTCACGATCCTCCTGATCTGCGTATGGATGATCCGCGGCTTTCCCGGGGCCCAGTATCTCCCCAAGCCCGGCCGCAACTTCGTCAAGCTCATCATGGGTCCGAAGGGGATGCAGCAGCTCGCCTGGGCGCTCCTTCCCGGCTGCTTGCTCGCGATCGGGCTCGGCCTCTACTTCGACGACTTCTTCGGATTCCCGCTCTTCCACTGGGCGCTCGGCTGGAGCTCCCCGGTCGACCCGCTCGCCAACACCACGGTGACCACGTACCTGCTCATCGGACTGTTCTTCGGCCTCGGGATGGTCTCGCTCGGGTTCCTCCTCGGGGCGCTGAAGGCGTACTTCCACCACCACCCGCGCGAGATGGTCGGCAAGATCGGCGGGATCGCGTTCGCCTTCGGGATCGTCTTCTACGGCCTGTCGGCGATCCACTTCCACTCGCTCCTTCCGCCGTTCACGACCGAGGTCGTCCTCGCGTTCGCGGCGCTCGGCGTCGGCATCGCGCTTCTCCTCGTCGGGGAGGGGGTGTTCGGGATCCTCGGGCTCATCGACATCGTGAGCCACGTGCTCTCCTACACGCGGATCGTCG
>DASPVQ010000011.1 GCA_035622275.1 Thermoplasmata archaeon
GCCGAGATCGACCCTACCCGGTCCTGTTCAATCGAATGAGCCCGTCGGCGTGGCGCCGGGAACACGGGAGCGGCCTGTTCTACACCTTGAGCTACCTCTCCCATCTCGAGTCGCTCGGGACCCGGGTGATCAACGGCTCCCGCGCGTTCCGTCACGAGCTGTCGAAGGCCCTCCAGCTCTCCCTCCTCCAGTCGCTGGGTCTCCCCTTTCCTCGGGCTCGCGTCATCCACGATCCCCTGCAGGCTCCGGACGCGGCACGAAGCCTCCGATTCCCCGTGGTGATCAAGCCCAACATCGGGGGGAGCGGCGCAGGTATCGTACGATTCGACAGCCCCGAGGAGCTTAGCGCAGCCGTGGCCGCAGGCCAGGTTCAGCTCGGATTCGACCACGTCGGGCTGGTGCAGGAGTTCGTTCCGGCCCGCGGCGGATTCATCACCCGGATCGAAACGCTGAGGGGTCGGTTCCTCTACGGCATCCGGGTCCATCTGAGCGGGGAGACCTTCGACCTCTGCCCGGCCGACATCTGCCAGACCACCACGGGAGAGGACCTGCTGGCGCCGGGGTGCGTCGTTGAGGCCGCCAAGTCCGGCTTGAAGGTAGAACGGTACGACCCTCCCGCGGGCGTGGTACGCGCGGTCGAATCCATCGCCCAGGGAGCGGGGATCGACGTCGGCGGCATCGAGTACATCATCGACGACCGGGACGGCGGCATCTACTACTACGACGTGAACGCGCTCTCGAACTTCGTGGCGGACGCTCCTCGCGTGGTCGGCTTCGATCCGTTCGCCCGGCTCGTGGACTTCATCGAGGAGGTGCTGGCCGACGCCGTCGGGTAGCAGCCGTGGAATCCGGTTCGGGTACTGGATGCCGGTATTCGGGGGCTGGCTCCGGAACGTCGACGACGAGCGGATGGACGCCAGCTGGCCCTATGTCCGGGACCTCGCCCTCCGGAGCGAGGACCTGGGATACGACCTCACGCTGATCGCCGAGCTGAACCTGAACGACATCAAGGGCGTCCACGCCCCCTCCCTCGACGCGTGGTCCACGGCCGCCGCCCTCGCGGCGGTGACCCGACGGCTCGAGCTCATGATCGCGGTGCGCCCGACGTTCCACCTGCCCGCCCTGCTGGCCAAGCAGGCGGCGAACATCGACCGCATCAGCGGAGGGCGCGTGGCGCTGAACGTGGTGTCGTCCTGGTGGGAGCAGGAGGCGCGAATGTACGGGGTGCAGTTCGACGCGCACGATGAGCGGTATGCCCGAACGTCCGAGTGGCTCGACGTGCTCGACGGCGTCTGGTCGCAGGACGCGTTCTCGTACTCGGGCCGATACTACCGCGTCGAGGGCACCGCGCTGGAGCCCAAACCGCAGCGCCGGCCCCGTCCTCCGATCTACGCCGGAGGCGAGTCGGAGGCCGCGAAGAATCTCATCGCCCAGAAATGCGACGCCTACGTGATGCACGGGGACCCTCCGGAGCGGGTTGCCGAGAAGGTCCGGGACCTGTCCGAACGCCGCGCCAAGTTGGGGCTGCCGCCGCTCGTCTTTGGTGTCGCCGGGTACGCGTACGTTCGCGACTCCCGCGCCGAGGTGGACCGGGAGCTCCAGCGGATCACCGACGTCCGGAGCAACGCGGCGGGGTTCGCCAACTACCAGCAGTGGCTCAAGGGCACGCAGCTCGAACAGAAGATGTCAATCGAGGAATACTCGGTCTCGAACCGCGGGCTCCGCTCCGGACTGATGGGCACGCCGGAAGAGGTTCGCGCCCAGGTGGCCCGCCTCGAGAAGGCGGGCGTCGACCTCCTGCTGCTCCAGTTCAGCCCCCAGCTCGAAGAGATGGAACGGTTCAGCGAGGATGTCGTCCGGCCCCTCCAGTCGGCGCCAGCGTAACGTGCGTCGTCCCCGGGGTGGGGCTCGGAAGAGCGACGCGGCGCGGGCACGACGCGATCCCGGTACGGAAACCGGAGCGTTCTCCCGCGTTCCGCCGAGGTCGCGCATCGATCGGGTCGCCTCAGCGTTGCGGAGGAACGGCTTCGACGTGTCCGTGGTAGCGGACGGGAACGCCGCGCGGGAAGAGGTCCTGGGCCGACTGTCTCCGACCGACGAGGTGCTGGAGGCCCACTCTAAGACGCTGGAGGACGTGGGACTGATCGGGGCCGGGGCACCGCAGGGCCGGTACCGCCGGCTGCGACCGAGGCTGCAGGAGCTCGGACGGCAGGGTCTTCCGAGCGAGAAGCGTCGCCTCGGCGCCTCTCCCGAGGTCGTGATGGGTAGCGTCCAGGCAGTGACCGAGTCGGGGGAGCTCGTGGTCGCCTCGGGCTCGGGCAGCCAGCTCGGACCGTACAGCTACGGCGCGGGACGGGTGATCTGGGTGGTGGGCGCCCAGAAGATCGTTCGGGACCTCGCCGAGGCGATCCGGAGAGTGGAAGAGTACGCGTTGCCCTGGGAGGACGCCCGCGTCCGAAAGCTCGGGGGCACCGGCAGCTCCATCAACAAGCTCCTCGTAATACGAGGAGAACACCAGGCTCACCGAGCGCTGGTCGTGCTGGTGGCCCGTCCTGTGGGGATTTGAGCGCTCGCGCCGAGGCCTCCATCGACATCCCCGGATCTGGGATCGAGTTCCGACGAGGACGACGTCCGGTCGGACCGCACGCTCCGCCGGATCATCCGGCAAGCGGGGAGGCTGGCGCGATGGGTGGGGCCGAACCTCGGGCCGCGCACCCGACGCGGTGCCCTGCGCCGATGTTCCAGCTGGCCGCGACCACGGTCATC
>DASPVQ010000012.1 GCA_035622275.1 Thermoplasmata archaeon
AATCCGCGGCACCCATTTTCTCAACCTCTCCCGCTCTTCTGGGACAGTATCGATCCGGACTGCGTGACGGCAGAACGTTGGCAGAACATCGACACGTCGTCGGGCCGGTCTGCGGGTGTTCCCGGCACGACGCAGACCGCGCGCTCGGTGCGCGCGATCATGGGACAGAGGGAGCATGCCAACTCCGCCCTTGACAGGGATCATCCGAAGGCTCAACTCCACCAGTTGCACCTCGGGCGGCCCTTCACCGATCCCCGGCCCTGCCCTGCGGCCCTCGATACCGGAGATCATCCGCCAATCGCATACGATGCGCGCCGCCCATCAGGGAGCGTCACGCTGCAGTTGCTGGGGACCAGTGTCGACGCGGCCTTGACGTCGAAGCCGAACGTCGCGAGGGATGGGAGGAGCCGGTGCGCTTGTTCGAGCGCCATCGTCACGCCCCAGAAGGTCGCCGGAGATTAGGAGGGACAGCCTGCGTTGGCGGTCCGATGGTTCCGGCGCCCTCCCCTGCGCCGGATGCCAGCGCGCAGCCCCTCGATGGTCGGCGCGCTGGCGCACGCCAAAAGGGTTAGGCGCGCGGCCCGGTACCTTCGCTCCGAGATGCGCGGGGGGAGGCGCTACCTGCCCGAGCTGTTGCTCGGAGCGATCCTCGCCGGTCCGACCGTCGCGATCGTCCTGCTCTACGTCCGCCTCGGGATCACGCCGTACTTCGCCATCCCCTGGGACCTCGCGACCCTGGGGTCGCTCGGCCTCTACGTCGCGATCCGGGCCGCGGGCCGCTCTCCCGGTCGGTTCGTCCCGCGCCTGGTCGTCCTCGGGCTGATCCTCGCCCTGGTCAGCATCGTCACGGGGATCGGCAACGGCGCGACGGACGAGGGCCGCACGACGATCGCCTACGCGGGCCTCATGGTGAACGGGACCAACCCGTACACGCACCTGCTCGTCCTCCACTACACCGTGTCGATCGGGCCGTTCCTCACCTATCCGGTGACCTCGCAGAGCTACGACACCTACCTGCCGCTCGTCTCGTTCGTGCAGATCCCCGGAACGGGGGTGGTCGGCTACGAGGCCGTCTGCGTCGCCGCCTGGCTCGGGATGGTCTACCTCGTGCGGCGCGACGAGTTCGCGGCGGTCACGCTCGCCTCGCCCGTGATCGCGCTGCTCGCGTCGAACGGGTTCAACGACCTCACGGTCCTGTTCTTCCTGACGCTCAGCCTGCGGGGCGGCTCCGGGCCCCGCGCGAGGATCGTGGAATATCTGACCTACGGCATGAAGCAGTTCGCGAACGTCTTCTGGATCGCCT
Organism: Thermoplasmata archaeon; assembly: GCA_035622275.1. NCBI lineage: Archaea > Methanobacteriati > Thermoplasmatota > Thermoplasmata > Thermoplasmata archaeon. Next base: position 1,304 of record DASPVQ010000012.1, read on the forward strand.
ACCACGCGATCCGTCGCGACTGGCTCCGCGTCGCGCTCGTCGTCCCGATCACGCTCGTCCTCGTGCTCCCGTTCCTGATCTACCAGCCGCTCGGGGTCTACTGCAACGCGCTCACCTTCGGCTGGGGACCCGGCTGCTCGAGCGCTGCGGGGGGCGTCCGGGGGCTCGCCGACCTGTGGGACCACTGGAACTACTACGTGTGGCCGGTCTGGGGCTACGCGCTCTTCCGCCGCCGCGTCGACGCATGGATCGCCAGGGCGCGCGCGGTCGTCGCAGGTCGCGGCGCTTCGCGCCCGGGTCCGGCGCGGGACCCGCGCGCCGAGCCCGAGCCCGTCACGCCTTCTTGAGCGCCGCCACCAGCTGGCCGACCTCGGTCGCCGCGTCGCCGTAGAGCATGCGGCAGTTGTCGCGGTAGAACAGATCGTTCTCGATGCCCGCGAAGCCCTTGCCCTGGCCGCGCTTGATCACGATCACGTTCTTCGCGCGCTCGACGTCGAGGATCGGCATGCCCTGCAGCGCGCTCCCCGGCCGGTGGGCGGCGGGGTTCACGACGTCGTTCGCGCCGATCACGAGCACGACGTCGGCGTTGGGGAACTCGTCATTGATCTCGTCGCGGTCGAAGAGCTTGTCGTAGCTGATCCCGGCCTCGGCGAGCAGCACGTTCATGTGGCCGGGCATGCGGCCGGCGACCGGGTGGATCGCGAACCTCACTCGCACGCCCCGGGCCTCGAGCAGGTCGGCGAGCTCCTTCACCTTCTGCTGGGCCTGCGCGACCGCCATCCCGTAGCCGGGCGCGATCACGACCTCGCTCGCGTAGGCCATCAGGGTCGCGGCGTCCCCCGCCTCGATCGGCTTGAGCTGACCCTGGACCGTGGCGCCGGTCTCCTCGGTCGCGCCGAAGGCGCCGAAGAGGACGTTGCCCACCGAGCGGTTCATCGCGCGCGCCATCAGGATCGTGAGCAGCGAGCCCGCCGCCCCGACCAGCGTGCCCGCGATCACCATCGCGTAGCCCGCGTCCCCGAGGGGCCCGTTCACGAGGGCGAAGCCGTCGAGCGCCACCGCGACGCCGGTGAGCGCGTTGAACAGGCTGATGACCACCGGCATGTCGGCCCCCCCGATGGGCAGCGCCATCAGCACGCCGAAGGCGAGCAGCAGGAGGAAGAACGGCAGCAGCCAGAGCGTCTCGAGCCGGACCACGGCGAGCACGCCGAAGGCGAGCCCGACGACGAGCACGCCGAGGTTCACGGGCTGCTGCGCGGGGAAGACGATCGGCCGCGAGCGCAGCCATCCCTGGAGCTTGGAGAACGCGACGAGGCTGCCGGCGATCGAGATCGACCCGATGACCGCGCCGGCGACGCTGAGGGCCGCGGTCGCCGGCGCGGCGAGGCCCGACAACAGCTCGACGGCGGCGATCGCGCCCGCCGCCCCGCCGCCCATCCCGTTGAAGATCGCGACCATCTGCGGCATCGCGGTCATCTTGACCACGCGGGCCCAGTAGAAGCCCAGGCCGCCGCCGACGAAGATCCCGAGCGCGATCAGCGCGAAATTCGAGAGGTTCGGGGTCAGGAATGTGACGGCGACCGCGATCAGCATCGCGATCCCGGCGAAGACGATCCCCCGCCGCGCGGTCTCGGGCGAGCTCATCGCCTTCAATCCGAGGATGAAGACGACGATCGCGACGACGTACACCGCGTCCACGAGGTCCGCCACCCCGGGGCTCATGGGGGGCCTCCCTTGCGCTTGGAGCGGTCGAACATCGCCAGGATCCGCTCGGTGACGACGTAGCCGCCCGTGACGTTCATCGCGCCCATGATCACGGCGACCAGGCCGATCGCCTGCTCGAGCGGGGTGCTCGCGATGCCGAGCGCGACGATCGCGCCGACCAGCACGATGCCGTGGATGAAGTTCGAGCCGCTCATCAGCGGCGTGTGGAGCAGGACCGGCACGCGGCCGATCACCTCGTAGCCCGTGAACGCCGCGAGGATCGCGATGAACAGCGCCGTCCAGAGGTCCGCGGCCACCTAGTTGCCTCCGGCCAGCAGCTGGGCGGTCGGCGCGTGGACGACGTTCCCGTCGCGCGTCAGGAGGCTCGCGGCGAGGATCTCGTCGGAGAAGTCCGTCACGAGGTTCCCGGAGGAGCCCAGCAGCAGCCCGAGGAACGATTCGACGTTCTTGGAGAACATCTGGCTCGCGTGGAACGGCAGCTGGCTCGGAAGGTTGAGGGGTCCGGCGATCCGTACGCCCCCGACCTCGACCTCCTCGCCGGGCCGGGTGAGCTCGCAGTTGCCGCCGGTCTCGGCCGCGAGGTCGACGATCACGGCGCCCGGGCGCATCCGCTCCACCATCGCGCGGCGGACGAGGATCGGCGCGCGCCGTCCGGGGATCGCCGCCGTCGTGATCACGACGTCCGCCTCCCCGATCGCCTTCGCGAGCATCTCCTGCTCCTGCTGCTTCTCCGCGTCGGTGAGCTCCCTCGCGTAGCCGCCGGAGCCCTCCGCGTTGATCGCCAGCTCGAGGAACCGGGCGCCCAGGCTGCGGACCTGCTCGCCGGCGGCCCGACGGACGTCGTAGGCCTCGACGAGGGCGCCGAGCCGCTTCGACGTCGCGATCGCCATGAGGCCGGCGACGCCGGCGCCGAGGACGAGGACCTTGGACGGACGGATCGTCCCGGCCGCCGTGGTGAGCATCGGCAGGAACTTCGGGCACAGCTCGGCGCCGATCAGGGCCGCCCGGTAGCCCGCGACGGTCGCCTGCGAACTGAGCACGTCCATGCTCTGCGCGCGGGTGATGCGCGGGAGCAGCTCGAGCGCGAAGGCGGTGAGGCGCGCGTCGCGCATCTGCGCGACCTCCTCGAGGTGGCGCGAGGCGTTCATCAGCGCGACGAGGATCGTGCCCGGCGCGAGGCGCGCTAGCGTCGCGAGCGGCGGCGGCTGGACCGAGACGACGATCGAGGCGCCCGCGACGACCGCGCCCAGCTCGACGTCGACCCGCGCGCCCGCGGCCGCGTAGGCCGCATCGGGGTAGCGCGCCGCGGTGCCGGCGCCGGCCTCGAGGGCGACGCGGACCCCGGACTTAGCCAGGCGCGGGACGACCTCGGGGACGAGCGCGACCCGCGCCTCGCCGGGGACGGTCTCTCGCAGGACGGCGATCTCGACCGGCATCGGAGTCGGCCTCGCTCGAAACGGGCGAGATTATACGCTTGCTGCTGCGCCGGCGCGCCCGCGGCGCCGGCGAAGCGTCATCAGGCCCCCGTCGCTCGCGAAGGTGATGGCCGGTCGAGGCGTCCGCGAGCCTCTCTGGCGCGACCGGATCGTCTGCGGGGACGCCCGGGCCGTTCTCGACCGTCTGCCCGACGAGAGCGTTCACCTCGCGGTCACCTCCCCGCCGTACAACCTGCGCATGCCGTACCGCGACTACCACGACGATCTCGCGCCGGAGGAATACCTTCGCTGGCTGAGGGAGGTGTGGCGCGCGCTCCAGCGCGTGCTGGTCAGCGGCGGGCGCTTCGTGCTGAACGTTGCGCCGACCTCGATCAAGGACTTCCGCCCGATCCACCACGACCTCGCGCGCGACCTGCGCGATCTCGGCTACATCATGCGGACCGAGATCATCTGGTACAAGCAGACCATGGGCCGCCGGACCGCCTGGGGCTCCTGGCGCAGCCCGTCGAACCCGCACATCGTGCCGTCCTGGGAGTACGTGCTCGTGTTCTCTAAGGGCCAGTGGCGGCTGCCCGGGGACCGCGCGAGGATCGACATCTCCGCGCGCGAGTTCGAACGGTTCTCCGACGGGTTCTGGAAGATCCCGCCCGAACGGAGGCGGGCCGGTCATCCCGCGCCGTTCCCCGAGGAGCTGATCGAGCGCCTGGTCAAGTTCTACAGCTACCGCGGGAACGTCGTGCTCGACATGTTCGGCGGCACGGGGACCGTCGCGGCGGTCGCGCGCCGTCTCGGCCGGCACTACCTGCACGTCGACTCTTCGAGCGAGTACTGTGCGCAGGCCCTGGCGCGCGTGCGCGCCGCGCGGCCGCCCCCGGGCGCTTGGATCCCGCCGCCCGGGGCGCCGGTCCCGATGCCGTCGCGGGACGGCGCGAGCCGTCTCGGCTAGCCGCGAGCCGCCGTCGGGCGCGCGAGCGCGATCCGCTGGGCGAGCCCGGGGAAGAAAAGGTAGCCGCCGGCGTAGAGCGGGGCCGACCAGACGTCCAGGCGCGCGTGGCGCTCGGCCGGATGCTGGCCGAGGAACCGCAGGTAGTCGAGGGCGCCGTCGACCACTCGAGCGCGGGTCGCCCGGCCCCGGACCCCCTCGACGACCGTCTCGCCGCGGGACATCCGCTCGTAGTGCACGCTCAGGCCCGCGAGCCAGTCGGCGAGGTCGTCCCGGCCGCGCGCGCGGGCGATCGAGGCGAGCGCGGCGTGCCCGTCGACCGCGTGCCGCAGCCAGGCGACCTGGTGCGAGACGTTCGATCCGGAGACCCGGTAGCGGGTGAGCCGGCGGTCGTCGAGGTAGAGCCCGCCGGGGACGAGGATCGACAGCGCGAACAGCGCGAGGTCCGGCAGCTGGGTCGCCGCGAACGCTTCCCGGAGCGGCCCTTCGAACAGGGCGCGGCCAACGATCATCGTGCTGCTGTTGAACGACGTCGTCGCGTCCTCGACGAGGAACGGCGCGAGCGCGCGGCGGTCGCCGGTCGGCACGCGGACCGGACCGGTTCGGTCGAAGGCCGGATCGCGATCCAGGGTCCGCCAGCGAGGGCCCGGGATCGGCCGGTCGTCCCGGTCGATGGGGCGGACGCGGTTGCGGTAGAAGATCGTCCCGGGCTCCGATCGGAGCACGTCGAGGGCGCTCGCGAGCCGGTCCGGCTCGAACTCGTCATCGTCGTCCAGGAACGCGATCCATGGGGCGCGCGTCCGATCGATCGCCGCGAGCAACCACCGCCCGATCCGCGGCTCGCCGCTCCGGACGAAGGCGACCCCGCGCGCGCCGTAACGCTCGACGAGGTCCGGGGCGTCCAGATCCGTCAGCACGACGACCTCGAAGCGGGAGCGCTCGAGCCGCTGCGCGAGCACCGAGTCGATCGCGCGCTCGACGAACTCGGAGCGGCGGTACGCCCCGACGATGACCGATACCTCCGGCGTCGGACCGACGGGGACCTCGGGGTTCATGGCGCGGCCAGGGCCCCGGAGAGCCGCGTTGCCTCGGGCGACCCGTCGGGGAGGAGTCGCCGGGCGAGCTCGGCGGTCGCGAGCTCGAGCAGCGGCTCGAGGTTCACGGTGTCGGCCCGGTTGTAGCGGACGAGGCGTTCGAGGGCGGCGAGGTTCCCCCGGCGGTACTCCTGCCACAGGCGGACCGCGTCGAGTCCGTGGATCCCCTCCACGCCGGCGCGGCTGCCGACGCCGAGCCGCTCCTCGATCCGCTTGAGCCCGCCGGCCTGGCCGAGCCGGTAGAGGAGGAACCGCAGGTCGATGTGCACGGGCGGGACGAGCAGCTGCGGGAACGTCGCCTCGAGGAACGGGACGTCGAACTGGCGGCCGTTGAACGTCACGAGCACTCCGAAGCGCCGCAGGTAGGCGGGCAGCTCCTCGAGGTCGTCGCCGGCGACGAACGATCGGGTTCCCCCGCCGCCGTGAACGGCGACGACCGTCACGATGCCGGCGTAAGGGGAGAGGCCGGTCGTCTCGATGTCGAGGAAGGCGGTGCGCTCGCGGAACGACGGGTAGAGCCGCCAGTGCTCCCGCTCGGGGAGACGGCGCCCGAACCAGGCGCTGTCGGCCGCCCCGAAGGCGCGTTCGCTCTCGGCGAGCTCGGCGCGCACGCGGGCGTTCGATCCCGAGGCGAGCCCGAGGCCGTCGAGGCGCTCGGCGAGCGTCCCCCAGTCGCGGACCCCGGCGCTCCACAGGCGGGCCTCGCCGACCGGGCCGATTCCCGGGAGGTGGCAGAACGTCGCGCGGAGCACGGGCGGGCCCGACGGGCCGGGGCGTATTATTCGTCGCCCCCGCGCAGCCTGGCTACGGGCGCGGGTCGGCCGACTCGACCGGCAGGGGTCCGAGGCTGGATACGAGCTGCTTCACGGCCGCCCAGAAGCGCGGGACCTCCTCGCGGGCCAGGCGCCGGTCGTAGAGCGGCGCGCGGCACTCGGCCTCGAGGACCGTGGGATCGTCCGCGTCCCAGACAAGCCGCACCACCCAGTCTCCGTGCTCCTCCTCGTAGGCGTACACGCGCTTCCTCGGATCGGTGGGCACCGGGTTGGGCACGAGCACCTCCAGCGGCGGGTCCGGCGGCGGGGGCAAGCCGGGGGTCAGCATCACCGGGGGCGGCCGGTCGGGGAGGCGCAGCCGGATCCAGGCCACCACCGGCCAGTGGCTTCGCGCGACCCCCAGGCTCGGCATCGCCGCGCGAGAGCGCCGGCGGTCTAAGCCCCTGCGCCGATCCGGGACCCGAGGCCCGGGACTCGAACCTTGGAAAAAAAGGTTCACGCGCGTTCTGTGTAACTGCCAAGCATAACCAGGTGACGTAGCTGCGGACGTTAGTGGCCGCGGGCTGAACGGATCGCCCGAAGGCTTTCCGCGTACACCCCGGCTCTATCGAACTCGTCTTCTACGAATGTCCTTCAGGGTCTCTCTTTTTCGAGGGAGTTTCGGGCTTAGATGCTTTCAGCCCTTATCCCGTAGCGCGTGGCTGCTCAGCGATGCCTTGCCAGACAACTGATGGACTAGAGGCGCCGATTCCCCGTTCCTCTCGTACTATGGGAACCTTCTCGTCAGAGACCCGGACACTTCCGCCAAAAAGTAACACACCTGTCTCGCGACGGTGTGAACCCAGCTCACGATCCCTTTTAATGGGCGAACAACCCCACCCTTGGTAGCTGCTGCACCACCAGGATAGGCAGAACCGACATCGAAGTAGCAAGCCTCCAGGTCGATAGGGACTCTTGCTGGAGACAACTCAGTTATCCCCGGGGTAACTTTTCTCATATCAATGGCCCCTACAGGGGAGGCACATTGGTTCGCTAGGCCCTGCTTTCGCATCGGGAATCCTCGTTAGGCAGATTCCCGTCAAGCCGGCTTTTGCCCTTGCACTCTACGGTGGATTTCTGACCCACCTGAGCCGACCTTTGGGGGCCCTTGTTACATTTTGGAGGGCGTGGCGCCCCACCCAAACTGCCTACCTACGGGTGTCCCCCTCGCGGGGTGAGCGATACCAACCCGAAAGGGTGGTGTTTCATCGGCCTCTCGGAACGGACCTAGCGGCCCGCCCTGGTAGCGAGTCCCACCTACGCTACACATTCGGATTAGTATCACAACCGCAGGCTGCAGTAAAGCTCCACGGGGTCTTCACTTTCAGACGGAAGACATTGGACTGCTCGCCAATGAGTCAGTTTCGCCGGCTTCCGAGTGGGGACAGTAGAGCTCTCGTTGGTCCTTCATGCAAGTCGCCAATTAAGCGACAAGGTATTACGCTACCTTAAGAGGGTCATAGTTACCCCCGCCGTTTACCGGTCCTTCGTCCCGTTGTACCGGGCTTTCAGATACCGACACTGGGCAGGATTCAGCGGCCATACACAACCTTTCGGTCTCGCGGCCACCTATGTTTTTGTTAAACAGTCGGAGCTCCCTGGTCACTGCGACCAGACCTCCTCAGGTCTGGCACCCCTTCTCCCGAAGTTACGGGGCTGATTTGCCGAATTCCCTCACTCGAATTCTCGCCGACACGCCTTGGGCTTCTCACCCAGGGGCACCTGTGTCAGATCTCGGTACGAGCCCAAGATGCCGTCCTCGACTTTTCACGGGCCGCCCGCATCGGGGGAAATCTCCTCGCGGAGTTCCGATCCCACTGCCCCCGGTTCTCACCATGACGGTACTTCCCGGGGCGACGCAGGACCGATAGGCTGGCATATGCCCACACTCCCTAGCGGCCGGCTTCCTCGAGGACGCTTTGACCTTGGGGTCACAGAATATTAACTGTGTTTCCGTTCGCGAGTGCCGACTAAGGACTCGCTTAGGCTCGACTAACCCACGGCGGATGATCGTTGCCGTGGAACCCTGGCCCCTTCGGCGGACGGGATTCTCACCCGTCTTTGCTGCTACTCCTCCCAGGATTTTCGATGGAACCCGGTCCATAGGAGCTCACGCCCCTACTTCTACCCGAGCACCACGCCTCCTTACACGATCGCCGTCGATCGACGGCGCGCCCGCATATCGGGGGCCGGTTTAGCCCCGTCCATTTTCGGTGCCCATGCCCTCGACTGGTGAGCTGTTACGCACTCTTTGAAGGATGGCTGCTTCTGAGCCCACCTCCCAGTTGTCTTCGAACACGGACGCCCTTTGCATGACACT
>DASPVQ010000013.1 GCA_035622275.1 Thermoplasmata archaeon
TAGGAGGTGATCCATCTGCAGGTTCCCCTACAGATACCTTGTTACGACTTAGTCCCCCTTGCTGAACCGAAGTTCGAGCGACCCAGATGAGTCACCCTCACTCCGACCCAACTCGGATGACTTGACGGGCGGTGTGTGCAAAGAGCAGGGGCACATTCACCGCGGGATGTTGACCCGCGATTACTACGGACTCCATTTTCACGAGGGCGAGTTACAGCCCTCGATCCAGACTACGATGGGGTTTCAGGATTGCCTTCCCCTCTCGGGGTCGGATCCCATTGTCCCCACCTTTGTAGCGCGCGTGTTGCCCGGGAGATTCGGGGCATACGGACCTACCGTAGACCTCTCCTTCCTCAGCCTTAGCGGCAGCGATCCCTCCAGTGTGCTCTCACGATCGCTCGTGAAATCGCGACTGAAGGCGAGGGTCTCGTTCGTTATCTGACTTAACAGAACGCCTTACGGTACGAACTGACGACGGCCATGCACCACCTCTCGGAGAATCGGGCAAGGTCTTCGGCCTGGCTTTCATCCCTCCGTCGCCCCCGGTGAGTTTTCCGGCGTTGAATCCAATTGAACCGCACGCTCCTCCCGTTGCGGTGCTCTCCCGCCAATTCCTTTAAGTTTCAGTCTTGCGACCGTACTCCCCAAGCGGCAGACTTACCACCTTCGCTCCGGCACTGGGAGCCCACGCAGGACCCCCAACACCAAGTCTGCAGAGTTTACACCCTAGACTACCGGGGTATCTAATCCCGTTTGCGCCCTAGGGCTTCGTCCCTCACTGTCGGATTCGTTCTAGGTGAACGCCTTCGCCACTGGTGGTCCCCCCCGGATTACAGGATTTTACCCCTACCCCGGGAGTACCTTCACCCTCTCCCGATCCCAAGCCGAGCAGTGTCTCCGGAATTCGGACAGTTGAGCTGCCCGATTTACCCGGAGATTTGCCCGGCCAGCTACGGACGCTTTAGGCTCAATAATAATGAGCACCACTCGGGCCGCGGGTATTACCGCGGCGGCTGGCACCCGTCTTACCCGGCCCTTACTTCTCGAGCTTTTTAGGCTCGAGAACAGCCTACACATAGTGTAGGCACTTGGAGTTCCCCCATCGTGGTTGCCCACATTGTGGAGGTTTCGCGCCTGCTGCGTCCCGTAGGACCTGGATTCGTGTCTCAGAATCCATCTCCGGGCGACTTCTCCCAAAGCCCGTACCCGTCTTCGGCTAGGGGGTCCGTGAAACCCCCTACTACCTGATAGGCCGCAGACCCATCCTCGAGCCCCGCAGGGTTTCGGCCTGAGGGCCTTCCATCGTCTCAGACCTATCGGGTATTATCCCCAGTTTCCCGGGGTTATCCCCGTCTCGAGGGCAGATTGTCCGCGTGTTACTGAGCAGTGCGCCGAGGGCTTACCCCTCTCGACTCGCATGGCTTAAGCGAACTCCAATAGCGGTGCCCGCCGGCAGGATCAACCGGATTTATCGCGCGCACGGGGCGCGCGGGAATACGTGAGTCGTGAAACCGATCTTCGCTGACTGGCGGAAATGCTCTATTGCATCGAATGAGCTACTGCGTACTTCGCATGCATCTCTCCTCCGTCGGTCCCGAGAGGTCGCTCCCCCCGCGAGGGGGGAGGGGTTCTCGGGGCTCCACGCCCCATCGGGCCATCTGTGACGCGGCCCTGGAAGAGACCGGATCATGCGTCCCCGGCCCGCCGTGGCGGCGTCGCCGAGCTCCGCTTCCGTGGAAGCGGGCGCGGTGCCGATTGGCAGCGGGCCCCGGTATTTAACGCGCGCGACCGCCGGCGGCCCTCGGCGCCGGCGCCGTGCCCTCGAGCTGGTGCAGGGCGAGCGGGACCTCGAGCAGGCTCGTGATCTCCGGCGGGTCGTCGCCGAGCCCGGTGCCCGCGCGGTTGAGCCAGATCGCGTGGAGGCCGGCCTCGCGGGCGGCGACCGCGTCGGTGAACGCGAGGTTCCCGACGTACAGCGCCTCGGCCGGGGCGAGGCGCATGCGCTCCAGCGTCCGATGGAAGATCGCCGGCGCGGGCTTCTCGACCCCCTCCGTGCCCGAGGAGACGACCCGCTCGAAGAAGGGGAGGATGCCGGTCCCGTGGAGGATCGCGCGGCAGCGCGCCTCGCTCGAGCTGTTCGAGATCACGCCGAGCCGCCGCCCGTCGGCGCTCAGGCGCTCCAGGCACCGCCGCGTGTCCGAGTAGAGGCGGAAGAAGCCGGGCCGCTCGCGACTCAGCCCGAGGAACCGCGCCGCGCTCGCGGCGTCGACCTCGCGGCCGGCGGCCCGCTCGAGCGTCCGGCGCCAGAACTCCTCGTAGCTCGGCTTCTCCCGCACGTCCGTCTCCTTCTCGACCTCGACGAAGGCGTGGGCGAGCGCCTCTTCCTCCACCGGGACGAAGCAGCGGCGGGCGAGCTCGGTCCAGTGGGCGAAATCGTGGTAGTCGACGAGCGTCCCGCCGAGGTCGAACAGCACGGCCCGGATGCGGGACGGCGCGGCCATCGGTGGCCGCCCGAGGCGACGGCGCGCTTTATCCTGCGCACCGCGCCCGCGGCCTAGGCGACGCTGACGCTGACGATGTCGGAGTGGCGGAGCAGGATCGCCCGCGCGACCTTGAGGTTCTTGCCCGCCTTGCCGATCGCGCGGGCCTTCCAGGCGGGGTCGACGGTGACGGTGGCGTGGCGGCCCTTGCCCTTCGGCGCGAAGTCGACGCGCACCGGCGAGTACCAGTAGAAGATGTTCCGCACGAGCGCCTCGGGCTCGTCCGCGTACTCGACGACCTGGATCTCCTTCCTCAGCATCCCCTTGAGGCGGTCGACGAGCACGCCGCCCGGGCCGACCGCCTTGTGCACCTCGCCGGGCTGGACGAGGAAGACGAGCTTGTCCTCGGCGGTGAGGCAGTCCTTGACGCGCGCGCCGGTGCGCTCCTCGAACAGGCGGATGTAGCCGAGCGTCTCGGTGTCGAGGGTGATCTCGGTCATCGCGCCGGACGGGCGGACCCGTCCTACGTCTCGAGCGAGAGGATCGCGCTCGAGCCGGGGTCGAGGATCGCCATCGCGCTGATCGGGAACGGCTTGCCGCAGGCCTGGCCGAGGTCGACCGCGGTCCCGTCGTAGTGGTAGACCGGGATCTTGCCGAGGGCGCGGTGCTGCGTGAGCGTCGGCTCCGGGCACGTCCGCGCGACGATGACGAGGCGCGCCTTCTTCGCCTTCGCCGCGTCGAGCGTCTCGGTGAGTCCGAGGCGGACCGTGCCGGTCTCGAGCGCGACCTTGAGGGCGTGCGCGAGGTCCATCTACGCCGCCTCCGTCGCCTCGGCCGGCGCGGGCGCGGGGGCCGCCTTCGGGGGCGGGCTCGCGCCCGCGAGCGGCTTGTAGACGAGGTTCACCGCGCCGGTGCCGAGCGTGATCGGCTGGCCGACGATGATGTTCTCGGCGACGCCCTTGAGCTCGTCGACCTCGCCGGTGATCGCGGCGCGCAATAGGTGGGCCGCGGTGATCTCGAACGCCGCGCGGGCGAGCACGCTCGTCTTCTTGCCCGAGATGCCGTGTCGGCCGATCGCGCGGATGTCCCCCTCGTTCGTCATCACGTCGGCGACGAGCATCAGGTGCCGGATGTCGACGCCGAGCCCCTGCTCGGCGAGCGTGCGGTTCGACTCGTGGATCAGCGCCGCGCGGGCCGCCTCGACGCCGTAGACCCGGTAGATCTCGAAGACCGAGTTCGTCGTCGTCCGCACCGGGTCGACGCCGGGGATCTCGAGGACGTTCTCGAGGTTCGAGCCCTCCGTGTAGATCACGTACTCGTCCTTCTCTTTGCGGATGAGGGCCCGGCGGATGCCGGTGACGCCCTTGATGCGGATCGCCTTCGCCTCCTCGCTCGCGATGAGGAGCTTCTTGAACGGCATCTCCTCGACGAGCTCCTCCTTCTTGGACTTGGTCGCGCCGGGGCTCGACTCCTTGAGGTGGATCTCGAAGCTGCGGGTCTCGCCGCTGCCGCTGCCGTTGGAGAGCTCGAAGAGGCGGGGGTCGAGGTTCTCGCGCAGCGCGCTCTCGAGCTCCGCGCGCTTGATGCCGCGCTCCTCGAGGCGGGCGGCGATCGGGCTCACGACGACCGTGAGGTCCTCGACGACCGTGCCGATCGCGGCGACGTCCGGGACGGTCGTCACCTCGATCTGGAGCGCGATCTGCTGGACGGCGTCGCGCTCGCCCCGCAGCTTCTTCTCCACGTGGACGGTCATCATCGGGGTCGACGGGACCCGGCGCGCGTCGACGAGCTCGATCAGGCGCGGCAGCCCGAGCGTCACGTTCATCTCGGCGACGCCGGCGTAGTGGAACGTCCGCAGCGTCATCTGTGTCCCCGGCTCGCCGATCGACTGCGCGGCCAGGATGCCGACCGACTCGTGCGCGTCGACCTCGGCGCGCCGGTAGCGGCGCGCGACCTCGCGCACGACGCGGGTCGCGTCGCCCGGCGGCAGGCGCAGGTTGTGGAGCTTCGTGCGCAGCTCCTCGGCGACCAGCGGCGGGAGCGCGACCCCCTCCCTCCCGGCGATCTCCTGGATCCGGCGGACCGCGTCCCCTGGCCCGCTCTTCTTCTCCTCGGGCATCGCTACTCGCCTCCGAACTCGGGGCCCTCCTCGGGCGCCCCGAACTCCTCGGTCTCCTCCTCCTCGCCTTCTTCCTCGAGCTGGGCCTCCGCCTGGAGGTCCATCTCCTCCTCCGTGACCGGCGGGGCGCCCGCGGGGCCCTCGGGCCGGCGCTCGTCGGAGGAACGGACGCGCCGGCCGAGCACCTGGCTGACGACCTCGTCCAGCGAGACCGCCGCCCCCTGGTAGGAACGGGTCGGGTCGATGCCGTCCTCGCCGTAGTCGAACTCGATGACGGTGCCCGCGGTGTTGCGGACCGTGCGGTCCTCGGCGACCTTGAGGTCCTCGAGGGCGTTGATCAGGCGGCGCTGCATGTAGCCCGAGCGGCTCGTGCGCACGGCCGTGTCGACCAGCGACTCGCGCCCGCCCATCGAGTGGAAGAAGTACTCCGTCGGCGAGAGGCCCCGCTTGTAGCTCGAGCTCACGAACCCGCGAGCGCCGCTGCCGAGGTCGCCGCGCTCGAAGTGGGGCAGGGTCCGGTTGAAGTAGCCGCGCATCAGGCGCTCGCCGCGCACGCTCTGCTGGCCGACGGCCCCGGCCATCTGCGTCAGGTTGAGCATCGAGCCGCGCGCCCCGGACTTCGCCAGGATCACGGCGGGGTTCTCCAGGCCCAGGTAGCGCCCGGCGATCTCGCCGGCCTTGTCGCGGGCCTGGCCGAGCTCGCGCCGCACCATCACCTCGAGCGTCTCCTCGACCGAGCGGCCGGGCATCTGCTCGAGCTTCCCCTTGCGGTACTGCTCGACGAGCTCGTCGACCCGCTCGCGGGCGGCATCGAGCGCGCTCTGGATCTCGCGCAGGGCCGGCTCCGGGACGTCCTCGTCGTCGATGCCGGTCGACAGGCCCTTGAGCCCGATGGCGGTGATCGCGAGCCGGCTCATCTCGTCCAGGAACTCCCGCGCCCGCGGCATCCCGTTGTTGCGCGCGATCGCGTCGAGCACGGCTCCCTTCTCGTAGGCGATCGCCTTCTTGTCGATCGTCCCGGCCTTGAGGACGCCGTTCTCGATCACGACCCAGGCATCGTGCTTGCAGGCGAGCGGCGGGTCGTTGCAGCCGGCCCAGATGTTCGAGCGGAACTCGAGCGTGAGGTCCTTCGGCAGCGTGAGGCTGAAGAGCTGCTTGCCCGACCAGAACGGGTTCCCGTCCTTGTCCTTGCCCGCCGGCGGCGGGACCGGGTAGGCGAGCTTCGAGAGCAGGTAGGTCACCTCGGCCCGCGAGAACGAGGGGTCCTGGTAGGTCAGCAGGAACGCCGCGGTGATGTGGTCGTGCAGCATCCCGATGATCGGGCCGCCGTAGCGCGGGGAGAGGATGTGCTCCTCGACCTTCATCAGGACCTTCGCCTCGGCCCTCGCCTCCTGGCTCTGGAGGACGTGCAGGTTCATCTCGTCGCCATCGAAGTCGGCGTTGTAGGGCGGGCAGTCGCACAGGTTGAAGCGGAACGTCTTGTGCGGGAGGATGCGCACGAAGTGCGCCATCATGCTCATCCGGTGCAGGCTCGGCTGCCGGTTGAACAGCACGATGTCGCCGTCGATCAGCTGGCGCTCGACGATCGAGCCCGGCGTGACGAGCTCGGCGCACGCCTCGGCGTTCTTCTCCATCACCTTGATGCGCTGGCCGTCCTCGCGCACGAGGTAGTTGACGCCGCAGCGGTAGCGGCCCTCGTCATCCGGCCCCGGCGTGGGCCCGCGCTTCACCAGCTCCTTGGCGACCTCCTGGTTGTGGACGGTCACCTCGAGGGGTACGGTGAGCCCGCGCGCGACCTCGCCGGGGATTCCGACCTCGTTGATCGAGAGCAGCGGGTCCGGGCTGATCACCGTGCGGGCCGAGAAGTTGACCCGCTTGCCCGAGAGGTTGGAGCGGAACCGGCCGTCCTTGCCCTTGAGCCGCTGGGCGAGGGTCTTGAGCGGGCGGCCCGAGCGGTGCCGGGCCGGCGGGATCCCGCTCGTCTGGTTGTCGAAGTAGGTCGTGACGTGGTACTGGAGCAGCTCCCACAGGTCCTCGACGACGAGCTGCGGGGCGCCCATGTCGCGGTTCTCGCGCAGCCGCTGGTTGATCCGCAGCACGTCGACGAGCTTGTGCGTGAGGTCGTCCTCGCTGCGCTCGCCGCTCTCCAGGGTGATCGACGGCCGGACCTGGACCGGCGGGACCGGCAGCACGGTGAGGACCATCCACTCCGGCCGTCCGAACTTCGGGTTGAGGCCGAGGGCCCGGACGTCGTCGTCGGGGATCCGCTCGAGGCGGGCGCGGACCTCCTTCGGCGTGATCTTGTGGGAGTTCTCCCGGAACGTCGTGGGCTTGTCGAGGACGATCCGCTGCTGCACCTCGTGGCAGTGCGGGCACGTCCGCTCCTCCTTGGGCTCGCGCGAGCGGACCGGCGGGGTCGGGGCGTCGTCGTCGCCGATCGCCTCCGCGCGGGGGCTCGGCGCGTCGGGGAGCATCCGCCCGCACGCGCGGCAGGTCGACTGCAGGAGGCGCTTGATCTCCTTGGCGTAGCCGACGTGGATCACCGGCATCGCGAGCTCGATGATCCCGAAGTGACCGGGGCACTCGTTGACGCGCCCCCCGCACGTGCGGCAGCGCAGGTTCGGCTCGATGACCCCGAGGTGGAGGTCCATCAGGCCCATCTCGATCGGGTAACCGTCGTCGTCGTAGGTGTCGGCGGTGATGATCTTCACGCCGCTCATCCGCCGGATCTCGTCCGGCGAGAGGAACGCGAACTGCAGCGCCTTGATCCGCTTCGAGAGCCCCTGCGCCATCGTCCCCTCCTAGCGCATCTCCTCGAGCTGCAGGCGCATGATCACGCCCAGGCTGATCAGCTCCTCGAGGAGGAGCTTGAACGAGTAGCTCATCTCGACCGGGTAGATCGAGCTCGTGTTCCCGCAGCTGGGGCAGCGCAGCGAGCCGGCGCGCGTGTCCGGGATCGCGATATGCCCGCAGTCGGTGTTGCCGCAGACGTACTGGATCGTGCCGTCCGACTCGTCGAGCAGCCGGTCCTTGATCACCATCGCGACGCCGTGGCCGATCAGGCAGTCCCGCTCCATCTCGCCGAAGCGCAGGCCGCCCTGGCGCGAGCGTCCCTCGGTCGGCTGGCGCGTGAGGATCTGGACGGGCCCGCGCGAGCGCATGTGCATCTTGCCCGCGACCATGTGGTGGAGCTTCTGGTAGTAGATCGCGCCGACGAAGATCTCGGCCTCGAAGCGCCGTCCGGTCAGCCCGTCGTAGAGCGTCTCGCGCCCGGACGGGTGGAAGCCGGCGGCCTTGAGGCCCTCCCGCAGCGCCTCCTCGCGCGCGCCGCTGAACGCGGTGCCGTCGACCGTCCGGCCCTCGAGCGCGCCGACCTTGCCGCCCAGCATCTCGAGCACGTGGGCGACCGTCATGCGCGAGGGGATCGCGTGCGGATTGATCAGGAGGTCGGGCGTGACGCCGTCGCGCGTGAACGGCAGGTTCTCCTGGGGGACGATGAGCCCGATCACGCCCTTCTGGCCGTGGCGGCTCGCGAACTTGTCGCCGAGCTCGGGGATCCGCTGGTTGCGGACCTTCACCTTGACGAGCTTGGAGATGTTCTCGCCTTCGGTGAGGATGACGTTGTCGACCCAGCCGGACTCGCCGAAGCGCACCGTGACGCTGGTCTCGCGCCGCTTCTGCGGCGTGAGCAGATCGGTCTTTTCCTCGAGGAAGCGCGGCGGGCTCGTCTTCCCGACGAGCACGTCCCCCTCGCTCACCTCGAGCTCCGGGAAGATCAGGCCGTCCTCGCCGAGGTTGCGGTAGGCCGTGTCCACGCGGGCGCCGGCGACGTCCGGCCGCGGGATCTCGAAGCGGTCCTCCTGGCCGCCCGGGTACTTGCGCTCCTCGCCGCGGTAGGTCCGGAAGAAGGAGGAACGGCCGAGGCCCCGGTCGATCGCGCCCTTGGAGAAGACGAGGGCGTCCTGCATGTTGTAGCCCTCGTAGGAGAGGACGGCGACGATGAAGTTCTGGCCCGCTGGCCGTTCGGTGAAGTGGACGTAGCGCATCGTCTGCGTCTGGAGCAGCGGGGCCTGGGGGTAGTGGAGCAGGTGGCCGCGGGTGTCGGGCCGGCGGCGGTAGTTGACCGACTCGACGCCGAGCGCCTGCTTGGCCATCCCCGAGCCCATCGTGTTGCGCGGCGCGCTGTTGTGCTCGGGGTACGGGATGAGCCCCGTGCAGACGCCGAGCATCAGGTTCGGGTCGATCTCGAGGTGGGTGTGGCGGTCGGTGACGAGGCTCGCCGTCGGGAACTCGTTCTTGCAGAACCCGCACTCGACGAGCGCCTCCTCCCGCCGCTCGCCCATGGAGAGCCAGCGGATGTCGCTGCGGCTGAGCGAGCGCTCGCACTTCGGGCACCGGTCGGGCGGGACGAACGGATCGACGGCGATCAGCGAGTCCTCCTCCTCCTCGGCGTCGAGCCACTCGATCTTGCCTTCGCGGATGAGGTCGGTGAACGAGCGCGTGCCCCGGGCGAGCTCGTCGAGGTCGGTCCGCGTGACGCGCGGGACGCCGTTCTTCACGACCACGAGCGGACGGCGCAGCCGGCCGGGGTCGCAGTGCACGATGACCTCGTTCATCTCCGCGTCATAGCGCACGTTGATCTCGTACGTTCGGTCCTCGAGCGTCGAGGAGAGCGTGCGGGTGCGGCGGCGGTCGCGCAGGTCCCGCACGAGCTCGAGCGGCTGCGAGTGGAGACCGATCAGGTTGCCGTTCACGTAGACGCGCGCGGCGCGCTTCCCGCGCGGCGCGGCGGCCTCCTGGAAGACCTCGGGGCCGATCTCGCGCGTGTTGTTGTCGCGCAGGATGAGGGTGACCTCCTCCTCGTCGCACCCTTCGGAGACGTCGACGCACAGCGCGTAGTTCTTGACGAGGCCGCAGTTCTGGCCCTCGGGGGTCTCGTTCGGGCACAGCCGTCCCCACTGCGTGGGATGGAGGTCCCGCGCCTCGAAGTGCGGCTGGCTGCGGGTCAGCGGGCTCGTGACGCGGCGCAGGTGGCTGATCGTCGACATGTGACTCGTGCGGTCCAGCACCTGGCTGACGCCGGCGCGGCCGCCGACCCAGTTCCCCGTCGCCAGCGCGTGCACGAGACGCTGCGTGAGCAGGTCGGGACGGATGGCGCTCGCGATCCGCAGGTCCTTCTTGCGGGCGAACGACCGCTCGAGCTGGTACTTGAGGTCCTTGAGCAGCAGCGAGAAGGCGACCCGGAACAGGTCCTCCATGAGGTCGCCGGCGAGCTTGAGGCGCTTGTTCGCGTAGTGGTCCTTGTCGTCCTCGCCACGGACCTTGAGATGGAGCTCGAGGACGGTGCGGGCCATGCGGGCCAGGTACAGGGCCTTCTTCAGCCGGTCGTGCTTGGTGTCGCCGAGGTGCGGGAGCAGCGAGCGGTCGAGGATGCCGTCGACCTTGCGCTGGCGGTACTCCTTCGCCTGGCCGGTCGCGAACTTCTTCTCGAGGAAGATCAGCGCGTCGTCCGTCGAGAGGATCCCCTCGGGCGGGTACAGCTTCTTGGAGACGCACTCCTCGAGGTTGACGTTGAGCAGGTGCTTCATCGTCTGGACGAACGGCTCGTCCAGCGGGAGGAGCTCGCCCAGGACCGCCTGGAAGATCTCCTCGTCGTTCTTCATCCCGAGGGCTTTCATCAGGATCACGAGCGGGATCTGGCCGCTCGCCGTCGGGACCGAGACCTGGAGCACCCCGTCCTTCTTCTTCTCGACGACCGTGAGGGAGCGGTATCCGCCCCGCTGGCTGAACACCTTCGCGCTCTCGATCGGGGTGCCGTAGCGCTCGTTGTACTCGGCGAAGATGCGGTTCGGTGCGAGGTCCTCGAGGCTGATGATCACGCGCTCCGTGCCGC
Source organism: Thermoplasmata archaeon (assembly GCA_035622275.1). Classification (NCBI taxonomy): domain Archaea; kingdom Methanobacteriati; phylum Thermoplasmatota; class Thermoplasmata; species Thermoplasmata archaeon. The sequence goes on from DASPVQ010000013.1 coordinate 10,493, forward strand.
CGATGATCGCGTAGCCGCCGGGGTCGAGCGGGTCCTCGCCGTACTCGACGAGCTTCGCCCGGTACTCCTCGTCGGACAGCGCGATCTGGCCGTCGGCCTCGATGTTCGCCTTCGCGAGATTGCACTGGCGGCTCTTGACCATGATCGGCAGGTCGCCGATGTGCACGGTCTCGCTCGCCCGCTCGACCCCGTTCTCGACGACCGTGACGTCGAGGTAGATCGGCGCCTGGTAGGTCAGGTTGCGCAGGCGCGCCTCCATCGGGGTGAGCGTCGGCTTGGAGCCGACCGGCTCCTTCACGAACGGCTTGCCGATGCGGATCGTCGGCTCGGCCGACGGGCTGACGTAGCCGCGGGGGTCGCGCCGCCGCCCGACGCGCACCTGGATCGAACTCTTCGTCTTCTGCACGTCGAGCCGGATCATCCCGTGCTCGGTCGAGTCCTCGCTGACCCGGGCCTCGTCGACGATCCGCTGCATCCGGGAGTTCGGGTTGTCCTCCGTCGGCAGGAAGTCGTTGAAGCTCGCCAGGTGGTGGTTGACGATGGACCGCTCGCGGAAGAACGCGTCGACGATCTCGCGCACGGACCTTCAGCTCCCCCCGGCGGCGACGACGATCAGACGGTAGGCGACGGCCTCGCCGGCAGTGGCGCTCGGGCGGCGGATCCGCACCAGGCGACCCACCAGCCGCTCGCCGGCATCGCGCGCTGCGGTGAACTTCGGGTCGGTGAGCAGGCCGGGATCGCCGAGCAGGATCTTGGGGAGGCGCTCGGGGACCGTCTCGAGCTCCTGGAGGATCCGCTGCGTCTCCTCCTCCGACAGGATCTCGTGGGGCGGGGCGAGCCGATGGGCGATGAACGGCCGGGCCGGCTTCGCCGCGGCCGGGGCAGCGGCCTTGCGACGGGGCGCGCGCGCGCTCGAGGGGGTCATGCGACTCCTCCGGGAACGCGATGGGCCCGGGGGGACGCCCGGAGCGGCTCCGCGGCACGCGCGGGGCGGCTCGTTCGAACCCCCGACCAACTGGTTAAAAGCCAGCTGCTCTTTGTAGGGCCGGCGGGAGCGCCGCGCGGCCAACCTAGCTGAGCTACGGGCCCGATCCCGTTCCGGCCCGGGCCGACCCGGCCGCCGTATTTCAGCGTATCCCCGGCGCGCCTCACGCGATGCTCTCCAGGCTCGAGATGATCGACCAGATCGCCGTTCGGCCGTGCGTCGGGAGGTTCGGGTCGTTCGCCAGGTCGTCGAGCAGGTAGACCGCGCTCGCGATCCGCACATCGCGTGCCGCCCGCGGCTTCGCGAGCGCCTCGCGCGCGGACTGCGCGCCGCGACGGATGTTGCGGGGCACGCTCGAGTCCTCCGCGAGCTCGGCGAGCGCGTCGAACACCGACTGGAGCGCGGGCGGGTCCGCGTCCGCCCCCGTCGGCGGGGCGGCGGGCGAGCTGGCCGAGGCCGCGGGGGACGTCGCCGTCACGCCGTGCGGGTCTCCCCGCCCTCCTTGTAGGCGGTCACGACCAGGAGCGTCTTGGTCTCCCGGATCCCGCGGACGGCGGGGAGGCGGTGCAGCACGAAGTCCTTCAGCTCGTCGTAGTGCGGGAAGCGCACCTTGAGGAAGATGTCCGTGTCGCCGGTGACGAGGAAGACGTCCTCGACCTCCGAGAAGCGGGCGACCTCTCCGGCGACGGTGTCGGCCTCCGACGTCTCGACCTTGAGGGCGATCAGCGCGACCACGTGGTCGTCACCCCAGACCTTGGTGAACGCGCTCTCGACCGCGCGGCTGACCGGCGGCTTGGACGATGTGGACTTCTGCATCGGTGCCTCGATTTCCCCTGAACGTGGACTATGAAACGGTGACTGCGGATGCCCGGTGCGCGTCCAACGCTACGCCACCGGGGCGGACTCGAACTCCTCTTGGAGGTCGTTGATGACCTGATCGATCACAGACCCGGCCGCGGGGCCCCGGTACTCCCGGATCCCGCCGGCCTCGCTCGACACGCGGGCAACGAGCTCCGCCGGGCCGCGGAGGAACTCGACGCTGCAGATGAACTCCTCCATGACGGCCGGCACCCCCACCGCGCCGATGGGTCGAAAAATTACTTCTATATAGGTTTTGCCGAGCCCGGACCGGCCGGTCGGCCGTCGCCCCCGACGCTCCGGCTGCCGCCGGAGCGGTGACGCGGGCTCAGGGTTATCTGCGCCGTTCCGTCACGAGCGCCGGGGCGATCTCGCTGGAGCTCGTCGCGCGCACGCTGCGCCTCGAGATTCGCGTGGAGCTCAAGCCCGGGATCCTCGACGCGGAGGCCGAGAGCATCGCCAGGTCGCTCGCGCTCCTCGGGATCGCCGGGGTGCGCGAGGTGACCACTGCGCGCATCTACGACCTCGAGTTCGAGGGGACCACGGAGAGCGAGGCCCACCGGCGGGCGCAGGAGGCCGTGGACCGCCTGCTCGCCAACCCCGTCATCCATCGGGTCACGATCCGGCCCCCGCCGGACTAGGGGACGATGCCGCGCCACCGCGCTGCCGAGCGCCTGGAGTGGGCGACCGGCGTCGCGACGGTCGACTTCCGCGCGGGCTCGCTCGCCGAGCTCGAAGCGGCGGTCGCGGCGCGCGGGCTCGGGTTCGATCGGGCGGAGATCCGCCGGCTGCGCGACTACTTCCGCCGGGCGGAACGCGATCCCACCGACGTCGAGCTCGCCGGCCTCGCCCAGAGCTGGAGCGAGCACTGCAGCTACAAGAGCTCCCGAGCGCTGTTGCGCCGCGCCTTCGGCCGCCTGCAGCCCCGGCCGCGCGTCCTCGGCACCGGTGACGCGGGCGTCCTGCGGTTCGAGGACGGAACGGCCTACGCCCTGCGGATCGAGTCGCACAACCACCCCTCCGCCGTCGAGCCGTACGGCGGCGCGGCGACCGGGATCGGGGGGATCCTGCGGGACGTCCTCGCGGTGGGCGCGAAGCCGATCGCGCTCGCCGACCCGCTGTTCTTCGGGCCGCTCGACACCCCGATCTCCCGGGTGCCGCCGGGCATCAAGAACCCCCGGTATCTGGCGAGCGGCGTCGTCGCCGGCATCCGGGACTACGGCAACCGGGTCGGCGTGCCGACGGTCAGCGGCGGCATCTACTTCGACCCGTCGTACCTCGTCAACCCGCTCGTCAACGTCGGCTGCGTCGGCTTCCTGCCGACGGCGCGGCTCCGGCCGAACCGGGCCCGAGCGGTCGGGGACCGCCTGGTGCTCGTCGGCGGACGGACCGGCCGCGACGGGATCGGCGGCGTCGCCTTCGCCTCGCGGGAGCTCTCCGAGCGCAGCGAAGCGGACTCCCGCGGCGCGGTCCAGCTCGGCAACCCGATCCTGAAGCACCCGCTCATCCTCGCCTGCCTCGAGGCCTACGATCGGGAGCTCGTGCAAGGCGTCAAGGACCTCGGCGGCGGCGGCCTTGCGACGGCGAGCGGGGAGCTGGTGCACGCCGGTGGATTCGGCTCGCGCCTCCATCTCGACCGCGTCCCGCTTCGGGAGAAGGGACTGCGCCCGTGGGAGGTCTGGGTCTCGGAGTCGCAGGAGCGCATGCTGCTCGACGTCCGTCCCCGGGACCTCCCCGCCGTAACGGAGATCTTCCAGCGCTACGACGTGCCCGTCACGGACGTCGGGGAGGTGGTCCCTCCGCCCTTCGAGACCCTCCTGTGGGAGGGACGTCCCGCGGCCCACCTCAACGTGGGCTTCCGCGTCGGCGCGCCGCTGCGGACGCGCCCGCGACGTCCTCGCGCGCGGCGGTATCGCCCGACGCCGAGCGTGCCGGAGGACGACCTCGGCGCGACGGTGACGGACCTCCTGCTCGCCCCGGACTCGGTGTCGCGCGAGCCGGTGATCCGGGTCTACGATCACGAGGTGCAGGGCCGCACCGTAGTGAAGCCGCTGCACGGCCGGGTCGTCTCGCCGTCGCACGGCGACGCGGCGATCGTCCAGCCCCGTCCGGGCCGCCGACGCGCGCTCGCGATCACGACGGCCGCGCAGCCGTGGGCGTGCCGGGAGGACCCGCGGGCCGGCGCCGTCGGGGTCGTGGAGGAGGCCGCGCGAAACCTGTACGCGGTCGGCGCCCGACCGGACGCGTTCTCCAACTGCCTCAACTTCGGCAACCCGGAGGATCCGGCGGTCCTCGCCGACTTCGCCGCGACCACCGAGGGGCTAGCGGCCGGCGCCCGGGCGCTCGGCTTCGCCGTCCCCTCGGGCAACGTGAGCTTCTACAACGGGGGCCTCGGCGCCGGCATCGCCCCGACGCCGGTCCTCCTGGCGACCGGGATCGTCGACGACCTCGACCACGCGGTCACGAGCGACCTCAAGTCGCCCGGCGACGCGCTCTTCGTCGCAGGTCCCTGGCACCCGGAGCTCGGCGGCTCGTTGTGGGCCCGCCGCCACGGCGAGACCGGGCTGCGGATCCCGCCGTCGGATCCCGCGGGCCTGCGGGGGACCGGCGAGCGCGTGCTGCGGGCGATGCGCTCGGGGCTTGTTCGCGCGGCCCACGACGTCTCCGACGGGGGCCTCGGCATCACGCTCGCGGAGATGGCGTTCGGAGGCGGCCTCGGCTTCGCGGTCGATCTCGCGGACGCGGGCGCCCCGGCCCCGGGCCCGGCGCTCGTCGCGGAGGGCGGCTCGCGCCTCGTCCTCGAGGTACCGGCGTCCGCCGTGCGGCGGTTCGAGCGGGCGATGGCGGGCGCGCCGCTCCATCGCCTCGGCGAGGTCACCGCCGCCGACGGGGTCCTCGGCTGGCGCGAGCGGCGAGTCGCGTCGCTGCCGCTCGCACGGCTCTTCGAGCGCTGGCGCAACGGGCTCGGGCTGCCGTAGCGGGCGACGATGACCGTCACCGCGCTCGTGTCGGGCGGCAAGGACTCGATCTACGCGGCGTATCTCGCCGAGACCCAGGGCCGGTCGGTGGACGAACTGGTGACGATCCGTCCGGGGGACGAGGCGTCGATGCTCTACCACACGCCGAACCTGGCGCTGGTTCCCCTCCAGGCCGAGGCGTGGGGGAAGGCACACCGCTTCGTCACGGTCGACGGCGTCGGGGAGGACGCGGAGCTCGCCGCGCTTGCGACGGCGATCGAGGGGGCGAGGGGCTGGGTCGTCGCCGGCGCCATCGAGTCGTCGTACCAGTGGTCCCGCCTGCTCGAGGTCGCCGGGCGCGCCGGCCGCCCGGTCTACACGCCGCTGTGGCGCAAGGATCCCGAGCGCGTGGTCCGCGCCGAGATCGCCGCCGGCCTCGACGCGCGGATCGTCCGGGTGGCGGCCGAGACGCTGGGGCCGGACCTGCTCGGGCGCCGGCTCGACCCGGCGCTGTTGGAGGAGATCGTCCGCCGCAGCGCGCGCCAGCGCGCGACGCACGTCGCCGGCGAGGGCGGGGAGTACGAGACCCTCGTGCTCGACGCGCCGTTCTTTCACGCCCGCCTCCACGTCGATGCCGCCCGCGCGTCGATCGAGCCGTCCACGGCGAGCTGGCAGGTCGAGCGGGCGCACCTGGAGGAGAAACCGGCGCCGGGCCGTTGGGGAGCGAGGGCATGAGGCGACGCTCGCCCCGGGCGGCCGAGTCCCCCGGGGTCGCCGCGGCCCTTCGGGCGCTGGGCGACCGCCGCGCCCGGCCCGACGCGGCCTGGGTCGCCGCGCTGGCCCGCGTGGATCCCGGTGAGGTCGCTGTCGTCCTCGAGGAGGTCGCGGAACTGCTGCCCCTCGAGCGGCAGATCCGCGCCGCGCAGGTCGCGGCCGGGCGGACGGGCTACGCCCAGATCCGCGCGCCGTTCGAGCTCTACGCGCTCACCCGGCTCCTGCGCCCAGAGCACGTGGTCGAAGCCGGCGTCAGCAGCGGCGTGTCGTCCGCCCACTTCCTCGCGGCGCTCCGCCGCAACCGCCGGGGGCGGCTCCACTCGATCGATCGGCCCACGTATCAGCGGGGCCCGGTGCTCGGCCCGCGCGAATCGCCGGTCTCGATCCCGCCGGGCCGGGCCAGTGGCTGGGCCGTTCCGGCCGCGCTGCGGGCGCGCTGGGACCTCTGGATCGGCCCGGCCGAGCGCCGGCTCGGTCCGCTCCTAGCGGGCCTTCCCTCCGTCGGCCTGTTCCTGCACGACGATCTCCACACCAGCCGGCACCTCGCCTTCGAGCTCGCCACCCTGCGGCCGAAACTCGCGGCCGGCGCGGTCGTGCTCGCCGACAACACCGTCTGGACCGGCCAGGCGTTCCCGCGCTTCGCCGCGTCGCTCGGCGTCCCCTGGCACCGACGGCGCCGCAGCGACCTCGTCGGCCTCGCCGCACCGGAGGGCTGAGGCGCCTCTCCGCGGCTCCGGCCTTATCAGGGGCTGCGGCTCTTGTCGGCCGATGTCGGCCGGCCGCTCGACCTCGCCACCGATCGGCCCTCCGGGATCGCCTCCGGGGGCGGAGGAAGCCCTGTCCGAGCGGACGAAGCGCTGGGAGGCCGAGACCCTCGCCCCGGCCCTCGCGCGCTCGCCCGAGCGCAAGGAGGCGTTCACCACCCTCGGCGGGATCCCGGTCGCCCGCCTGTATACGCCGCGCTCGCCGCGATCGTCGTTCGACGCGATCGGCTACCCGGGGCAGCCGCCGTTCACGCGCGGGGTCCATCCGACGATGTACCGGGGTCGGCGCTGGTCGATGCGCATGTTCTCCGGCTTCGGATCGCCCGAGGACACCAACCGGCGGTTCCGCTACCTGCTCGACCACGGCGAGTCCGGCCTCTCGATCGCGTTCGACGATCCGACGCTCTACGGGCTCGACGCCGACGATCCCGAGGCGCTGGGGGAGGTGGGGAAGTGCGGCGTGAACGTCGGGTCGCTCGCCGACATGCGCCGCCTCCTCGACGGCATCCCGCTCGACCGGGTGACGACGAGCATGACGATCAACGGCCCCGCGAACATCGTCTGGGGGATGTACGTCCTCGCCGCGGAGGCCACGGGCGTGGGGCGTCGGCGGCTCGGCGGCACGACCCAGAACGACATCCTGAAGGAGTACATCGCCCAGAAGGAGTTCCTCTACCCGCCGCGGCCCGCGCTACGCCTCGTCACGGACACGATCGAGTTCGCGACCCGATCGATGCCGCGCTGGAACCCGGTCTCGATCTCGGGTTACCATATCCGCGAGGCCGGCTCGACCGCGGTCCAGGAGCTCGCCTTCACGCTCGCCGACGGGCGCACCTACGTCGCGGAGGCGATCCGTCGGGGGCTCGACGTCGACGCGTTCGCGCCGCGCCTGTCGTTCTTCTTCAACGCCCACAACGACTTCTTCGAGGAGATCGCCAAGTTCCGCGCCGCGCGCCGCCTGTGGGCGCGGATCATGCGCGGGGAGTTCGGCGCGAAGAAGGAACGCTCGCTCTGGATGCGCTTCCACACCCAGACGGCGGGCTGCTCCTGCACGGCGCAGCAGCCCGAGCTGAACATCGTCCGGACCACCGTCCAGGCGCTCGCCGGCGTCCTCGGCGGCACGCAGTCGCTGCACACGAACTCCTACGACGAGGCGCTCCAGCTGCCGAGCGAGGACGCCGTCCGCATCGCGCTGCGGACGCAGCAAATCCTCGCGTCGGAGTCCGGCGTCGCCGAGTCGGTCGACCCGTTCGGCGGCAGCTACTACCTCGAGTGGCTGACCGACACGATGGAGGCGGAGGCGGAGCGCTACTTCGAGCGCATCGACGAGCTCGGTGGGGTCGTCGCCGGCATCGAGCGCGGCTTCTTCCAGCGGGAGATCCAGGAGGCGTCGTTCCGCTACCAGCGCGCGGTCGAGTCCGGCACCGAGAAGATCGTCGGCGTCAACGCCTACGCGTCGAGCGCGCCGGTCCGCGTCCCACGCCTCAAGATCTCCGAGGTCGCTCGTCGGCGGCAGAGCGCGCACTTGCGGGCGCTGCGCGCGGGCCGGGACCCGCGACGCCTGGCGGCCGCTCTCGATCGGCTCCAGCGCGTCGCCGAGACGGAGGACCGCAACAGCATGCCCGCGGTCCTCGACGCGCTGCGGGCCGACGCGACCCTGGGCGAGATCGTCCGGGCCTTCCAGGGCGTATTCGGGAGCTACCGCGAGCGGTCGATGTACTAGCCCGAGCCTACCGGGTGAGATCTCGATGCCCCCCCGAACGACGCACGCCGCGCCCGGTGCGGCGGCCTACCGCGCCGTGCTCGACCGTCTCTACCGCCGCCGGCGCTTCGGCCTGCGCCCCGGCCTCGAGGTGATCCACGCGCTCCTGGAGCCGCTCGGTCACCCGGAGCGCGCCTACCCGGCGATCCACGTGACGGGGAGCAAGGGCAAGGGATCGGTCGCCGCGATGGCCCAGGCGCTCCTGAGCGCCCACGGCGTGGTGACCGGGCTCTTCACGTCCCCTCACCTCGAGAGCTACCGCGAGCGGATACGGATCGACGGGCGGCGGATCCCGCCGGCGGCGATCGTCCGCGGGATCGAGCGGATCGAGGCGATCGCCGACGAGCTCTGCGCGAGCGGCGCGATCGACCGCGCGCCGACGTTCTTCGAGGTCACCACCGCGCTCGCGCTCGACTGGTTCGCGCGCGAAGGGGTCGGCGCCGCGGTCGTCGAGGTCGGGATCGGCGGCCGCCTCGACGCGACGAACGTCCTGGATAGCCGCGTCGGCGTCGTGACGACGATCGAGCTCGAGCACACGGAGATCCTCGGTCCGACGCGGGCCGCGATCGCCCAGGAGAAGGCCGGCATCCTGCGCCCGGGCATGCGGGGGGTGGTCGGAGCGCTGCCGCCGGACGCGGCGGCGACGGTCGACGCGGCCGCGGCCCGGCTCGGCGTCCCCCTCTGGCACCTCGGCAGCGAGCTCACCGTCAGCGATCGGACCCTCGACGAGGAGGGCCAGACCTTCTCGGTCCACCGGCCGGGCCGCACGGTCGGGCGGATCCGGCTCGGGCTCCACGGCCGCTTCCAGCCGGGCAACGCGGCGCTCGCGCTCGCGGCGTTCGCGCGGTTCGCCGAGGTCCGGGAGGTCGTCCCCGACGAGGATCGGGTCCGCGCGGCGTTCGCCGGCCTCGTCTGGCCCGGGCGCCTCGATCGCATCGCGCGCCGGCCCGAGCTGTTCTACGACGTCGCGCACACGCCCGAGAGCGCGCGCGCGGTCGCCCAGAGCCTCGGCGAGATGTTCCCGCTCGCCGAACCGGCGGGGAACGCCATCGTCTTCGGCTGCCTGCGCGGCAAGGACGTCGCGTCGATCCTCGACGCGCTCGCGCCGCTCGCTCACACGCTCGTCGTCGTGCCGGTCCGCTCGGAGCGGTCGCTTCCCCCCGCCGAGCTGAAGGCGGCCGCCTCCGGCCGCTTTCCCCGGGTCGTGGTCGCGCGCTCGGCGGAGGAGGGGGAGCGCCTGGCGCGCGCGGCGACCGGCGCCGACGGCGTCACCCTCGTCGTCGGCAGCGATTATCTGATCGGCGAGCGGCTGCGGGACCGCCACGGGGCGCCGGACGAGCCGGATCTGTCGGATCCGGGCGCGGAGGCGAGCGGGCGACCGACGGCCGACGGCGTCCTCGCGGGCCGGGGGGGCCCGTGACCGGTGGGGCGGGGCCGCCGGCCGTCGACTGGGAGCTCGTCCTCGACCGACTCTCCGCGCTCTACCACACCGGCGACTGGCGCACGCCGTACCTGCGCGATCACGCCGAGGACCCGTTCCAGGTGCTGATCGGCACGATCCTCTCCCAGCGCACCCGCGACGAGAACACCGACGTGGCGAGCGCGCGCCTGTTCGCGGCGTTCCCGGACGCGGGCTCCCTCGCCGCGGCGCGGCCCCAGGAGATCGAGCCGCTGATCCGGGTCACCGGGTTCTACCGGACCAAGGCGCGGGCGATCCGCGCGACGGCCGAGCAGATCCGAAGTCGCTTCGGCGGCGTCGTCCCGCGGACGTTCGAGGAGCTCGTGTCGCTGCCGGGCGTGGGGCCGAAGACCGCGAACTGCGTGCTGGTCTTCGGCTACGGCATCCCCGCGATCCCGGTCGACACCCACGTCCACCGGATCGCGAACCGCCTCGGAGTGGTGGCCACACGGACCCCCGAGGAGACCGAGGCGCGGCTGCGCGAGGTCGTCCCGCCCCGGTACTGGATCCCGCTCAACCCGCTCCTGGTGCAGCACGGGCAGAACCTGTGCCGCCCGATCGGACCGAGGTGCCCGGTCTGCCCGATCGCCGAGGTCTGCGCTACGGGCCGGGCGCTCGCGCAGGGACGCCCGCCGCCTCGTCCCGCGGACCGGCCGCGGGCGGGGTCGGCGCGAGCGCGACGAGCGCCCCAAGCGTCGCGACCGTCAGGGCCCCGAGGAACCACCACGCGACGTCGTAGGAGCTCACCGCAACGACGGCACCGAACGCCGACGCGACGATCGCGCCGCCGGTGAGCTGGATCGAGTTGAACAGGCCGATCGCCAGCGGCACCTCGCCCGGCGGTAGCTCGCGCCAGAAGTGCGGCAGCACGTACATCACGGCGTAGACGAAGCCGTAGGCGAACGAGAACAGCACCCCGATCGCGATCGCGGCCGCGACCCCGGCCCAGGGCAGGAGCGCGAGGACCGCGCCGCCGCCGACGACCGCGACCGCGAACTGCGTGCGGTGGTTGCGGTGGCGCTCGGCGAACCAGCCGCCGACCGGGCCGCCGAAGGTGCTCGGGAAGACGAACGCCATCCCGATCGCGCCCGCGAGCAGGATCGACCAGCCGTCGACGCTCGTTCCGTACGGGACGATGAACTGACCGGTGGCGAACGACGCCCCCTCGACCCCGATGAACGCGATGCCGATCACCCAGACCGCCGGCAGCCCGAACGCGCGCGGGAGGGGGCGCCACGGCGGCCGGGTGGCGGGCGGCGACCCGGCGGCCGTCGGGATCAGGACGGGCGCCGCGAGCGCGAGGGCGCCGAGCAGAGCGCCCCCGGCGAGGAGCGCGAGGCGCCAGCCCAGGAGCGGGATCAGCCCGGCGCTCGCCACGATCCCGAGCGCGGCGCCCGCGCTGAAAGCCGTGGTAAAGGTCCCGACCGGCAGCCCCCGCCGGCCGGCCGGATACAGGCTCGCGACCAGCCCGATCGCCGGCGAGAAGAACAGGGCGGCCCCGGCACCGGCGAGCAGGCGGAGCGCGACGAGGGTCGCGAACGTCGGCGCGGCCGCGCTCGCCGCGCTCGCGGCCGCGAGCAGGGCGACCCCCGCGAGCGACACGGTGCGCGCGCCGTAGCGCAGCGAGAGCAGGCCGGCCGGCACCTGCAGCAGGCCCGCCCCAACGAGGAAGCTCGCGACGAGGAGGCCGAGCTGGGCGGGCCCGACCGCGAACGTCGCGCCGATCGACGGCAGCGCGGGCCCGGTGTCGAACCAGTTGTAGGCATATCCGACGCGCAGCAGGATCAGGACGACGGTCGCCCGGTTCACCGCACGGGAGGAGAGCGCCGCCCCGGCCACCGCGCCCGCCATCCGCCTCCGCGCCATCCACCGCGCGCCCCCCGTGGGGCGCGCGCCACCCCGGCGATTCTCCAAACGATTTAAGGGTCAGGCGGCGTCGGCGCGGCGCCATGGACGCGGCGGAGTACGACCTCGAGTTCTTCCACCGCGCGGGCTTCCACCGCCGGACCTGCGCGGTCTGCGGCGCCCCGTTCTGGACCCTCGGGGACGCCGACCGTTGCCAGGAGGCGCCGTGCCGCGACTACGGGTTCGTCGGGCGGCCGGGCTTCGCCCGTGCCCTCTCCCCGCGCGACGTGCGGGAGACGTTCCTCTCGTTCTTCGAGCGGCGGGGCCACACCCGGATCCGGCGCTACCCGACGGTCGCGCGCTGGCGGAACGACGTCTTCTTCACGCAGGCGTCGATCTACGACTTCCAGCCGTGGGTGACGAGCGGGGCGATCCCGCCGCCGGCGAATCCGCTCGCGATCAGCCAACCCGTCCTTCGCTTCGTCGACCTGGACGAGGTCGGTCGCAGCGGCCGGCACTTCACGCTTTTCGAGATGATGGCCCACCACGCGTTCAACCGCCCCGACCACGAGGTCTACTTTAAGGACCGGACGACCGAGCTCTGCCAGGAGCTCCTGACGACCGAGCTCGGCGCGGACCCGCGGGCGATCACCTACAAGGAGGAGGAATGGGAGGGAGGCGGGAACCTCGGCCCGTCGCTCAGCGTCGGCCTCCTCGGGCTCGAGCTCGCGACGCTCGTGTTCATGGAGTACGAGCGGGACGGCGACCGACTGAAGCCGATGCCGCTGACGGTCGTCGACACCGGCTACGGCCTCGAGCGGTTCGCCTGGATGAGCCGCGGGACGAAGACCGCCTACGAGGCGGTGTTCGGCGAGCCGTACGACGAGCTCCGCGCGACGTTCCCGGCCCGGGAGGCCGCGATCCTGATCGATCACGCCCGGGCGCTCAACTACCTCGTCACGGACGGCGTCGTGCCGTCGAACAGCAAGGCCGGCTACTTCGCCCGCCTCCTGGTCCGCCGCGCGCTGCGGATCCTGGGCAAGGTCCCGGAGGCCCCGAGCCTCGTCTCGGTCCTGGACGCGGTCGGTCGGCAGATCGCCCACGACGCTCCGGAGGTCGGCGAGCACCGCGACGACCTCCACCGGGTCATCGAGGCGGAGGTCGAGCGGTTCGGGGAGGCCGTCGAGCGCGCCCGGGCGGTCATTCGTCGCCAGGAGGAGCGCGGCCGCGCCGCGGGCGGCCGCATCTCCGAGGACGATCTGCTCGCGTGGTACGATTCGCTCGGGATCACGCCGGATCTCGCCACGGCCGAGCTGGAGCACCCCCCGCCGATCCCCGAGGATTTCTACGCGCGGGTCGCGGCCCGGCACGAGCGCGACGCGCCGGCGAGCGACTACGTGGAGCGGGCCGAAGGCCTGCCGGACGTCCCCGCCGCGATCCCGCCGACCGAGGTCCTCTACTACCTCGACCCGTACACGCTCGCCTTCGACGCTCACGTATTGTGGGCGCAGGGTGAGTTCGTGGTCCTCGACCGCACTTTCTTCTACCCGACCGGCGGGGGCCAGGTCACCGACCGCGGCCACCTGGGGGACCGGGAGGTCGTCGACGTCGAGCGCAAGGGCCCCTGGATCCTCCATCGTCTCGACGCGCCGGCGCACGTGAGCGCGGGCGAGCGCGTCCACGGCCGCATCGATCGGGCCCGGCGCGTCCAGCTGATGCAGCACCACACGGCAACGCACCTGCTCAACGGCGCGCTGCGCGAAACGCTCGGGCCGCACGTCTGGCAGGCCGGCGCCTACAAGGGCCCCGAGCTCGCCCGCATCGACGTCACGCACTACCGGCCGCTCTCGCGGGAGGAGCTGCACAAGGTCGAGCGCCGGGTGAACGAGATCGTTCGCGAGGACCGGCCCGTCAAGAGCTACTTCGAGTCGCGCAACGAGGCCGAGCGACGCTTCGGCTTCACGCTCTACCAGGGCGGCGCGGTCCCCGGTCGCGAGCTGCGCATCGTCGAGGTCGAGGGGTTCGACGTGGAGGCGTGCGGCGGAACCCACTGCACCCACACGAGCGAGGTCGGCGCGATCGGGCTGCTCGACGTCGAGCGGATCCAGGACGGGATCGTCCGGCTGACGTTCGCGAGCGGCGAACGGGCGCTCGACATCCGGGAGGAGCACGAGGAGATCCTGAAGGAGGCGGCCCGGCGCCTCGGCGTCGGGGTGCCGCAGCTGCCGGACGGCATCGACCGTCTCCTGGGGGAGGTCGAGGAGTCTCGCCGCACCGCGCGCGAGCGCCGACGCGAGGACCTGGGTAGCCTCGCCGGTCGGCTGGCGGGCGACCCGGCGGCCACGCAGACCGTCGGCGGGACGACCCTGACGAGCTACCTGGGGACGCTCGAGCGCGCCGAGCTGATGGAACTCTCGCGCCTGCTCACCCGCGACGGCGAGCGGGTCGCGGTGCTCGCGGGCGAGCGGGAGGGCCGCGGGATCCTCTTCGTGGGATCGACCTCGGCGCGCGTCGCCGCGGACGCGCTCGTCCGCGCCGCGGCTCCGGCCTTCGGCGCGAAGGGAGGCGGGAACCCGAGCGCGGCGACCGCCGTCGGCGAGCCCGGCGCGCCGCTCGCGGAGGCGGTCCGGCGGGCGGTCGAGGCCGCCCGCGCGATGGCGGCGTAACGCCGGTATCCGGGCCGCCGAAACAGGGAAACCTTTACCTTCCCTCCGCGACCTTGACGACTTCGGGAAACGGAATGGTTCGTCGGGCTCGGGACCCACCGTGCCGCCCGTACCCGCGGGGCTAGCATGTCCGCGAACGAGGGGAGCACGGTCGGCGGGGTGCCGCCCGAGGTGGTGGCCTTCCTCAGCGGCAAGGGCGGCCGGTCGCTGATCGTCAAGGGCGGCGCCGGCTCCGGCAAGACGACCTTCGGCCTCGAGCTGCTCGAGCGCGTCGGCCAGCCCAACCGCTCGTTCTACCTCTCGACGCGCGTCGGCGACGAGGCGCTCTACCGCCAGTTCCCCTGGCTGAAGGCGACCGAGATGCGCACGCGCGTCCTCGATGCCGCCAAGCTGTTCCTCGACGCGATCCAGTCGGCCGGCAAGTCGCGGGAGCCCGAGCTCCCCGAGCCCGAGCAGCGCAAGGTCCGCGCGGGTCGCGAGGTCCTCTCCAGCTTCGGCCAGGAACGCGGCGCCCCGACCCGGGTCGACCGCGCGCACCTGCAGGCGCTGCTCAAGCGCAGCCCGATGCCCGAGGTCGAGAACGTCTACAACCGCATCGAGAAGGCGCTGCCGGAGAAGGCGCTGCTCGTCATCGACTCGCTCGAGGGTGTGACCCACAAGTACGGTCTCGAGATGGAAGAGTTCGTCATGGCGCTCCAGAAGGACCTCGTGGAGGGGTCCAGCACGGACGTCGTGATGATCCTGGAGAAGCCCGAGGCCGGGGGCATCGAGTACCTCGTCGACGGGCTGATCTCGATCCAGCGCGAGGAGCTGGACGAGCGCCGGGTCCGCCACATGCGGCTCGAGAAGCTGCGAGCGACCAACATCGGGCGCGCGCGCTACGCGGTCACGCTCAACGAGGGCCGCTTCGAGGCGCTCGGGATCGGGGCCGCCAACCACGCCGCGTCCCCGGGGGCCAACGCATCGGGCCCCTGGAAGCCGATCTCGGACCCGGAGCGCTACTACTCGACGGGGATCCCGGACTTCGACCAGCTGCTCGGGGGCGGCTTCCGCCGCGGCAGCTTCAACGCCTTCGAGGTCGACGTCAACGTCGGCATCGACGACTGCTACATGCTGTTCACGCCGACGTTCCTCAACTTCCTGAGCCAGGGCCGGGGCCTGATGGCGGTACTGAGCGCCGGCGAGTCCCCGGAGCGCCTGCGCGAGACCCTCGTGCGCCACATCCCGGCGAACCAGTTCGACACGCGCGTGCGGATCCCGGACTACACGGCCAACGAGACCGAGGACCCGTACATCCTGCCGATGGCGCGCTTCGGCCGCGAGGAGGCGACCCGCGCGATGGTCACCGCGGAGAAGGCCGTCGCGGGCCCGGACCGAAAGCCGTTCATGGAGTACACCGCGTTCGACACGTTCGAGAGCCTGATGGGCGATCAGATCGCCATCCGGATGTACTTCCAGGGCGTCTCGCGCACCAAGCACGTGGGCAACCTCGGCATCGGGCTGCTGAAGCCCGGGCTCCTCGTGTCGAGCGAGATCCTGAACATGATGGACACCTACTTCCGGATCATGAACATCGACAACGCCCCATGCATCTACGGGATCCGGCCCCGGACGACGATCTACGCGATCAGCGCGGATCCGGAGAAGGGCGCACCGCACGCGACGCTGACCCCGGTCGTCTAGGGCCGCGCTAGCCCGGCAGTCCCAGCAGGACGACGCCGAGCAGGAAGAGCGCCAGGGCCGGCACCAGCGTCATCACGATGTCGTCGTCGAACCACCAGACCTTCGGCCGCTCGACGGCGACGGCGATCGCCGCCGCGACCAGCGCGAGCCCCCCCGAGGCGAGGGGCGGCCAGCGCCCCAGCAGCGTGAGGCCCGCAAAGGCGAGCAGCGCGTAGACCCCGAACGGAACGGCGAGATCGATCCCGGGCACGCGCGGCGTCCGCCGTAGCTCGCCGGCCAGGGGGTCGACGATCGCGGTACCGAGCACGACCGCGCAGGCGATCGGCATCGGGAACAGCAGGATCGCGACGACGATCGCCACCCCGAAGACGGCGAAGCTGCCGAGGCGCTCGCGTTCGTAGTCGCGGATCGTGGGCAGCTCGAGGCCGATCGCATGGCGCAGCAGCTCCAGGACGAGCACCGCCGCGAGCGCGGCGAGCAGCACGTAGAGCTTCGGGGCGACGACGAAGAAGTCGGTCGGGAGCGCGTAGTAGATCAGGGCCGCGGCCCCCAGCCCGTGCAGGATCCGCCGCCAGATCCGGTCGCCGAGGGCGAAGTCGCCCCCGAACCGGGCGCCGAGCCACCGCCGGAACCGCCCGCCGCGGTGGAGCCGGATCGCCACGGGCGCGGGCAAGCGGCCAAACTATTTGTCTCGCCGTCGCTCGCTCGCGCCGTGAAGGTCACGGTGCTGGTCGGCAGCAAATCGGACCTCGAGATCGCGGAGAAAGTGCGCGCCCGGCTCACCGGGTTCGGCGTCGCCTGCGAGGTCCACGTCGCGAGCGCGCACCGCACCCCGGACAAGGTCGACCGGCTCGTCCGCGACCCCGAGACCGACGTCTTCGTCGCGATGGCCGGACTCTCGGCCGCGCTGCCGGGCGTCGTCGCGGCCCGCACGCTCAAGCCGGTGGTCGGGGTCCCGCTCCACCGGGGGCTCGGGCTCGACAGCCTGCTCTCCGTCGTCCAGATGCCGCCCGGGATCCCCGTCGCCGCGGTCGGCCTCGACGCCGCCGAGAACGCCGCGCTCCTCGCGACCGAGATCCTCGCGCTCAAGTTCCCCGAGCTCGCCGCCGCGCTCGAGCGCTACCGCGCGCAGTGGCGGGAAGAGCCCGCCGCGCCGGCGAGGGAACCGACGTGAGGGACCCGGCCGCGTTCGTCGACGAGGCCCTCGGGCGCCTGCGCGCCGAGATCCCCGGGCGCGCGATCGTGGCGGCGTCCGGCGGCATCGACTCGACCGTCGCCGCCCACCTCACGGTGCGAGCGATCGGCGATCGGGCGCGCCCGATCTTCGTCGACACGGGCCTGCTGCGCGCGGGCGAGCTCGAGCGGGTGCGCCGGTCGTTCGCGACCGCCGGCCTGCCGCTCGAGGTCGCGGAGGCGTCGGAGGCGTTCTTCCGGGCGCTCGAGGGCGTCACCGACCCCGAGGAGAAACGGCGGCGGATCGGCACCGCGTTCGTGCGGCGGTTCGAAGCGGAGGCCGGGCGATTCGGCACCGACCGACTCGTCCAGGGGACGATCGCCCCCGACTGGATCGAGAGCGGCGGCGCGCTGCGCGACACGATCAAGACCCACCATAACGTCGGCGGGGTGCCGAAGGACAGCCGCCTCGTCCTGGTCGAGCCGCTGCGCGACCTCTACAAGGACGAGGTGCGGGCCGTCGCCCGGACGCTCGGAATCCCGGCGCCCGATCGCCAGCCGTTCCCGGGCACCGGGCTCGCCGTGCGCGTCAACGGCCCCGTCACGCCCGAACGCGTGCGACGGGCCCGGATCGCCAACGCGATCGTCGAGGAGGAGATCGAGCGCGCGGCCACCGCGGGCGCGATCCCGCACCCGTGGCAGTACTTCGCGGTCCTCCTGCCCGTGCGCACCGTCGGCGTCACCGGCGACAACCGGGTCTACGGGGAGGCGGTGAGCGTGCGGGCCGTCGAGTCGGTCGACGCGATGACCGCGACCGCGCTCGAGCTGCCGCGCGCGCTGACCCGGGCGATCGCCGAGCGGATCACACGGGAGCTCTCCGGCGAGGTCGTCCGGGTCCTCTACGACGTCACCGACAAACCGCCGGCGACGATCGAGTGGGAATAGCGCGCGCGAAGAGCCTATCTATCCTCGACCCTCCGCGAGCGGCCGATGAGCGCTCCGCCGGTGCCGCCCCGCTCCCTGCGGATCCCCGAGGAGACCGCGCGGGCGATCGAGGAGCGGATCCGCGGCTCCGGCTTCGAGACGGTCGATGCGTTCGTCGCGTTCGTGCTCGCCCGTCTCCTCGAGCAGCCCGGGGACGCCGCATTCAGCGAGGCGGACGAGCGCGCGCTCAAGGAGCGGCTGCGCTCGCTCGGCTACATCGACTAAGAGCCCGCACCCCGGCTTGTCGTGCGTGAGATCGTCCCTGCACTCCCGCATGCCGGTGATCGGATACACGGTGCCGGCCGAGGAACTCGCCGATCCGTTCGGGACATGTGAGCAGTCGAGGCGGTCCGGCGGCGGGGGGGGTGGGGCCGCGACGGGGAGCCTCACCACGGACGTCTTCGGGGAAAGCGCGTTCGGGAAGCTCGCCGCACCCACGGGGCCGGCGGACCCCCAGCGGGCTTCCCTACGGCCGAGGCGGTCGTCCGGCGGCAAGCCTCCTCTCCAACCTGGCGTTGCCCGTCCGGGGCCGCGAACCGACATTTGCCGACGCCGGTATCGTCACGGAGGATGATTTTGCGAATCAGCTGAATCCTGAACTTCAACGCGACCGCGGCGGGCGCCTCACCGGATGGAGGGCGAGGCGGAATCGGGGTGCTGAGAGGCCTGACAGCAGTCGTGCCGACCTCCCCCCAGCACCGGTTCTAGGAAAGCGCGCTCTGAGGGCCGTTAGGTGAGGTCGATGGGGTGCCATCATGGGGTGTAATCGACTGCGAGCGAGACCTGCCCCCAAGCCAAGCGCCTGTATCTCTGTCGAGGACCACCACGTGTGCTCTATGAGCTGACACTCGACGCAGTGCCCTGTCCTGTCTTTGCGATGCAGCTATCCGGACGCGCGCCCCCGGATTCGATAGGCGATTATCTAAGGTCTCCCCGAGTCGGGCGATTTCTCGATCCCCAGCCCCGCCTGTTGTGCAGAATTCAGCACCGCTTCGAAAGCCTCTTGGGTCAGAGGATTGTCAGCGGGATAAATCGTCCGAAGATCGTAGCGAGAAAATGGAAAGGGGCGGCCGTTTGGAAGAATCGCCGGGTTGAGCCGGAGCGTAATCCGCGTATCGGGATCTCGAAGGGAGCCGAGATTCGCCATTGCGGCGACGAGGCTCTCTCGCACGATAAGGCGGTCGGTAAGGCGAGCGCTTCGAGCGGGACGGAAAGCGGCCATGCGCACCTGGGCAGGTTGCGCGCGGTATCGCGCGGGTCTGCGCCGCATCTTTGGGCGCCGAGTCGCGTGCCGCCCGACAACGCTTAGCCGCCGCGGCCGCTCCGCCTGCCGTGATCGCCTGCCCGTTCTGCGGGGCCCCCGAGACCGCGCGCCTCGACCTCGAGGGACGACGCTTCCTCGTCTTCCGCTGCCAGTTCACGCCCGAGGTCGATCCGACCCTCACCGACGAGGAGATCGCCGAGCGGCTCGCGTCCGCCTTCGCGGGGGACGCCCCCGGCTACTTCCGCCGGACGTGCGACCGCCTGCACGTCTACGTCACGCGCGGCGACGGGGCGCGCTGGCTCGACCCGGCCGGCCCGCCGCCCCGCGGCTAGTCGCCCTCCACGGTCAGGAACCGCTGGACGAAGAAGATCGCCACCCAGCTGAGCTGGGCGGCCTCGGTGCTGACGAACGACAGCCCGATCGAGCCGGCGAAGACCGCAGCAGAGAACAGGCCGCGCCGAACGAAGTAGCGCGACGCGGCCGCCGGCGTGTCGGGCTTGGCGAGGTGGTGGTGCCGAGCGTACAGCCAGATCCCCGTCGTCGTGAGCCCGAGCGTGATCTGCAGCAGCGAGAAGAGATCGACCGCGACCTTGAGGTCGGAGTAGGTCGTGTAGACGCTGAGCACGAACGGCATCACCGCGATCTGCATCAGCAGGATCATGTTCAGCCAGACCAGGCCGGAATCGAAGCGCGCGATGTACTGGTACGTCCGGTTGTGGACGATCCACCAGATCGCGATCATCACGAAGGCGAACGCGTAGCCGACGAACGTCGGCCAGTCGGTCTGCAGCGCGTGGACGAGCCCCCCCTCAGTGGGCGGGTGGAGCGACGGCACCGCGAGCGACAGCACGAGGAGCGTCATCGCGAAGGCGAACACCCCGTCGCTGAGCGAGACGATCCGGCCGAGGTCCTCGCCGCTGATCTGCGCGACCGCCGACCGGCGGTAGCGACGGGTCAGGATCGGCTCGCTCGCCGGCGCGGGCGTCGCGTCGCCGGCCGCCCCCGTCGGGCCCGCGGGCGTCGCGGGCCCGGAGTCGAGCGGCGCCGATCCCATGCTCGCGCCTAGGGCTCCCCGCCCGCGCCGGCGGGCGCATCCGCGGCCGGGCCGACCCGCGGACCGCCGCGGGCCCGGGCGTGGGCGCTACGCGCGGGCCGTCGCGCCGATCTTGGCAAGCGCCGTCTCCGTGGGGACGAGGTGCCGCGGCAGGCCAAGCTCCTCGGGCGAGGCTCCGAAGGCGAGCCCGACGACCTGCGGCAGGTGGAACACCGGCAGGTCGAGCGCGTGCCCGACCGCCTTCGCCGCCTGGTTCTGGTAGGCGTCGAGCGAGATGTGGCACAGCGGGCACGGCGTCGCCATCGCGTCGGCCCCGTGCGCCTTCGCGTCGTCGATCTGGCGGCCGGCGATGTGGCTCGCTACTTCCGGCTTGACGAACTGGATCGGGAAGCCGCAGCACATGACGCGCCCGCGGTAGTAGACGGGGGTCGCCCCGAGCGCGGCGAGGAGCGCCTCGAACGAATGGGGCTCCTCACCGCTCTCGGTCCCCAGCTCGTCGGACGGCCGCAACAGGTGGCAGCCGTAGAACGCCCCGACCTTTAGCCCGGCGAGCGGACGTCGCACCTTCGCGCGGACCGCGTCGAGCCCGACGTCCTCGACCAGGACACGCAACAGGTGCTTGACCTTCGTGGTGCCGCGGTACTGGATGCCGAGCGGCGCGAGGGCCCCGTCGACCCGCGCGCGGATCGTCGGGTCCGCGAGGCGGACGTTGGCGAGGCTGAGCATCCCCTGGCAGGTCGAGCAGATCGTGAGCAGGTCGAGGCCGGCGCGCTCGGCGATGGCGAGGTTGCGCGCGTTCAGCGCGACATTGAGCACCTCGTTCGCCTCGTCGACGAAGCCCGAGCCGCAGCAGGAGAAGCTCGGGAACTCGACAAGCTCGAGGCCGAGCGAGCGGCAGACCCAGCGCGTCGCGAGGTCGAGCTCCTTGCCCGACTCCTGCGCCACGCAGCCCGGATAGTAGGCGAGCCTCACGGCGGAGCCTCCGGCGGGCGGTCGAGCGCCTCGTAGATCTTCTCGACTTCGTCCTGGCCCTCGATGCGGTGGGGGGCGCGCAGGACCTCGGGCTTCTTGCGGTAGATCCGGACGCCCTGGCCCAGCTGGCCCACCATCCCCGCGAGGCCCGATGTCTGTCGGACGAGCTTCGCCTCGTTGAGGAGGCCGCGCTCGCGGATGTTCTCCAGGAAGCCGAGGGCGTGACGCGAGCCGGGCTCGGTCGCGCCCTGCGCCCGGATCGCCATCTCCTTCAGGTCGCGGATCCGCTCGGAGGGCCGCACGTCCTTCGGGCATGCCTCGGTGCACAGGTGGCAGCGCAGGCACGTCCACAGACCGCCCGGCTGGATGCGCAGCAGGCGGTCCTGCCGGGCATGGTCGCGCGGGTCGACGACGAACCGGTACAGCTTGGCGAGCGCCATCGGCCCGGGAAAGGCGGGGTCGTCGGTGACCGCGGGGCACGCCGAGAAGCAGGCCGCGCACGCGATGCAACGGGGCGTCTCCTGGAACCGCTCGACCTCGGCCTCCGTCATCGGGTTCGCGACCCCCTCGGGCATCGGATGGCGCGGGTCGAGGATCAGGTGCGGCTCGATCTGCTCGTAGTGGCGCCAGAAGATCTCCTGGTCGACGACCAGGTCGCGCAGGACGGGTTGGTTGCGCATCGGCTCGATGACGACCCGTCCGTGCCGGGCCACCTCGGGGCCGATCTGGGTCTCGCAGGCGAGGCGGCTCTTGGAGTTCACCCGCATCGCGCAGGAACCGCAGATCGCGCTGCGGCAGGAATAGCGCAGCGTGAGCGTCGGGTCGATCTCCGCGCGGATCTTGAGCAGGGCCGTGAGGACCGGCGTGTGCGGCGCGAGGTCGAGCTCGTAGCGCTGGAACCGGGGTCCGGGGTCGTGGGTCGGGTCGAACCGATAGACGTCGAACGCGGCGTGGACGAGCTCCTCCGCCATCAGTAGACCCGCTCCGTCGGCTCCCACCGCGTGTACGTCACCGGTGTATAGGAGAGGTTCGGGCCCTCCGGCGTCCGGCGGGCCATGGTGTGCCGCATCCAGTGCGCGTCGTCCCGCTTCGGGTAGTCCGTGCGCGCATGCGCCCCGCGGCTCTCGGTGCGCGCGTAGGCGCCGACGACGATCACCTCGGCGAGCTCGAGCAGGTGGCCGACCTCGAGCGCGTCGGTGAGGTTGAGGTTGTAGACGGTCGACGGGTCGACCACGCGGACGTTCGCAAAGCGCGCGCGCAGCGCGCGCACCCGCTGGAGCCCCTCCAGTAGGTCCGCTTCGTTGCGGTAGATCCCGACGTACCGCTCCATCGTCTGCTGGAGTTCCGTGCGCAGGGTCGAGGGGTCCTCGCCGTCCCGGCGCGCCGACCAGGCCCGCAGCGGGCTCGCGGCTCCGTCGACGTCGGCGGGCAGCATCTCCGGCCGCGGCGCCGCGAGCGCGTGCTCGGCGGCCGCGATGCCGGCTTGCTTTCCGAAGACGAGCGTCTCGAGCAGCGAGTTGCCTCCCAGTCGGTTCGCGCCGTGGATCGAGACGCAGGCCGCCTCGCCCGCGGCAAAGAGGCCGGGGAGGCTCGTCGCCCCGCGGATGTCGGTGCTGATCCCGCCCATCATGTAGTGCTGGCCGGGGTAGACCGGGATCGGCTGCGTCACCGGGTCGATGCCGGCGAAGTGGCGGGAGTAGTCGACGATCTCCTGCAGCCGGCTCTCGATCTTCTCCCGGCCGAGATGCATCAGCTCCAGGTGCACGTAGCTGCCGTACGGTCCCGGGAAGCCCCGGCCCTCCGCAACCTCGGTCACGATCGCGCGGGACACCACGTCGCGCGACGCGAGCTCGAGGACGTGCGGGGCGTACCGGCTCATGAACCGCTCGCCAAGGGCGTTCTTCAGTATCCCGCCCTCGCCACGGGCGCCCTCCGTGATGAGGATCCCGGACTCGAGGAGGGCGGTCGGGTGGAACTGGACGAACTCCATGTCCTTGAGGAGCGCACCGGCCTCGTAGGCGGCGGCCACGCCGTCGCCGGTACAGCTGTGCGCGTTGGTCGTCCGGCTGTAGACGCGGCCGAACGGGCCCGTCGCGAGGACGACGCTCTTCGCCGCGATCCCCTCGAAGTCGCCGCGCTTGCGGTCGAAGGCGACGATCCCCTGGACGCGGCCGTCGTGCAGCACGAGCCGGGTGAGGTCCCACTCCTCGTACAGCGTGAACTCCTCGGTGCCGAGCCGCTCCCAGAGCCCCTGCAGGAGCGCCAGACCCGTGCGGTCCGCCGCGTAGATCGTCCGAGGGAACCCGGCGCCCCCGAACGCGCGCCGGGCGAGCGAGCCGTCGGGCGACCGGCTGAAGATCGTGCCGAAGTGCTCCATCTCGACGACGGTCGGCCCGGCCTCGCGGCAGAAGAACTCGATCGCGTCCTGGTCGCCGAGGTAGTCGGAACCCTTCACCGTGTCGTAGATGTGGGTCTCGACCGAGTCCTCCGGACCGACCGCGGCGTTGATCCCGCCCTGGGCGGCCCCTGAGTGGGAGCGCAGGGGGTGGAGCTTCGAGACGATCGCCACCTCGCGCCCGGCCTCGATCGCCGCGAGCGCCGCGCGCTGTCCCGCGAGGCCGGCGCCGACGACGACGACCTCGTGGCGTTGCATCGGAGGGAGCGAGCCTCGCGGGTTTTAATCGGTGTGCCCTGCCGCGCCCCGCGCGCGGCCCGCGGTCGGTCCGGCTACCGCGTTCCCCCAGGTTCCTCGGTGGCCCGGGCGTAATCGCCCGGTGAGCCGTTATATAGCGAGCCCGGGTCGGCTCGCAGGCCGACTTCCGAGGAGATCGATCGATGACGCATCCGGCGGTGAGCCCGCAGGACGAGGAGCGCCTACTCAAGGGCACGACGACGATCGGCCTCGTCTGCAAGGACGGGGTCGTCCTCGCCTCCGAGCGTCGGGCGACCGCCGGCACCATGATCGCGAACAAGCAGACGACCAAGGTCTTCAAGGTCGACGCGAACCTCGGCGTCACGATCGCCGGCATGGTCGGCGACGCGCAGGTCCTCGCGCGTTACCTGAAGGCGGAGGTCGCCCTCTACCGGCTGCGCCGCAACGGGCCGGTGAGCGCGGAGGGCGCGGCGACGCTGCTCGCGAACATCCTCAATGGCAGCCGCTTCTACCCGTACTACGCCTGGCTGATCCTCGGCGGTGTGGACGGCAAGGGCGGCCACGTCTTCTCCGTCGACCCGGCCGGCGGGTGCATCGAGGACCGGTACTGCTCGATCGGCTCGGGCTCGACGTTCGCCTACGGGCTGCTCGAGGAGGGCTACTCGCGCGATCTCGCCACGGCCGACGGCGTCGATCTCGCGCTGCGGGGGCTGACGGTCGCGATGCGACGCGACAGCGCGAGCGGGGACGGCTACATCGTCCACGTCATCACCCCGAAGGACTACCGCGAGCTGTCGGACGACGAAATTAATAAGCGTCTGAAGGCCCTCAAGATTCCGATACCTCCGGTGCCGGCGTAGCCGTTCCGGCCCGGAGCTCGGGCAACCCCTTCGGACCAACCCCTTCGTGGCGCGAATGAGTTTCGACTCTCTGCTGGACCAGACACGACAGGCACTGCGCGAGGTGCTTCCCGAGAACGTCGAGGTCACCGACATCGAGCTGGAGGGACCCCACATCGTCCTCTACACCAAGCAGCTCGACTCGTTCCTCTCCGGAGGCGACCTCCTGCGCCAGATCGCTCAGCGGCTGCACCGCCGCGTGGTCGTCCGCAGCGATCCCGAGGTCCTGATCGATCCGAAGGAGGCCGAGAAGCTCGTGCGCGAGGTGATCCCGCCCGAGGCCGAGGTCAACCAGCTGTTCTTCGAGCCCGAGACCGGCGAGGTGACGATCGAGGCCGCGAACCCGGGCGCCGCGATCGGTCGCGGGGGCTCGGTCCTCAACGACCTCAAGCGGCGGATCGGCTGGGTGCCGACCGTCATCCGGACCCCGCCGATCCCCTCCAAGACCGTCGAGGAGGTGCGGATCCACCTGCGCAACTCCTTCGATGATCGCCGCGCCTTCCTCAAGAAGGTCGGCATCCGCATCGCGCGGGACCCCCTGCCCGAGAAGCTGTGGGCCCGCAACACCGCGCTCGGTGGCTACCGGGAGGTGGGGCGCAGCGCCCACCTGTTGACCACGCAGAACTCCAAGGTGCTCATCGACTGCGGCATCGATCCCGGCTCGGACCGCACGCCGTTCTTCAACGCGCCCGAGCTCTTGCCGCTCGACTCGCTGGACGCGGTGGTCGTGACCCACGCCCACCTCGACCACTGCGGCCTCGTCCCGGTGCTCCTCAAGTACGGGTACAAGGGGCCGATCTACTGCACCGCGCCCACCCGCGATCTGATGACGCTGATGCTCCTCGACGCAATCAAGGTTGTCAACCAGGAGGCGCGCCGCGGCCTCTACGACTCGGCCCAGGTCCGCGAGCTCGTCTGGCGGACGATCCCGCTGCGCTGGGGCGAGACGACCGACATCGCGCCGGACATCCGGCTGACGATGCACAACGCCGGCCACATCCTGGGCTCGTCGATCTGCCACTTCCATCTCGGCGACGGCGACCACAACCTCGCCTACTCCGGCGACATCAAGTTCGAGCGGACCTGGCTGTTCAACCCGGCGACCAACCGGTTCCCCCGGCTCGAGACGCTCGTGCTCGAGTCGACGTACGGCGGCTACCGCGACGTCCAGCCGAGCCGCCAGCAGGCGTCCGACGAATTCGCGGCTCTGGTGACCAAGGTCCTCGCCCGCAACGGCCACCTGGTGGTGCCGGTGTTCGCGGTCGGACGCTCCCAGGAGGTGATGCTGGTCCTTGAGGAGCGGATGCGGGAGGGCAAGATCCCGCGGGTGCCGGTCTACCTGGACGGCATGATCGCGGAGGCGACCGCGATCCACACCGCCTACCCCGAGTTCCTGAACAGCCAGCTGCGCACGCAGATCTTCCAGCAGGGCGACAACCCGTTCCTCTCCGACGTCTTCCACCGCGTCGACTCCGCCGCGATGCGCAGCGGGATCATCGACGGGAAGGAGCCGTGCATCGTGCTCGCGACCTCGGGCATGATGAGCGGCGGGCCGGTGATGGAGTACTTCCGCGGCTGGGCGCCGGAGGAGCGCAACGCCCTGCTCTTCGTCGGCTACCAGGCGGACGGCACGTTCGGCCGGCGCCTGCAGCGCGGGCTCGCGGAGACGACGTTCCTCGACGGGCAGCGCCAGGCGTCCGTCCCGATCCGCCTCGAGATCGCCACCGTGGAGGGGTTCAGCGGCCACTCCGACCGCGTCCAGCTGATGAACTTCGTGGCCTCGCTCGACCCCCGGCCCCAGCGGGTGATCCTGAACCACGGCGAGGAGGCGAAGGCCGTCGACCTCTCCTCCAGCCTCCACAAGCGCTTCAACCTGGAGTCGCGGGTGCCCTACAACCTCGAGGCGATCCGGCTGCTGTAGCCGCGCCGGCGGGACCAAACGATTTATACCGTCCGACCGCCGCTGATAAAGCGCTCACTACGATGCGGGGCGAAGACTCCGGATGACCCTTCCTACGCGCCGCTTCCTCCTGCTCGGCCTCGACGGCGGGACGTTCACGCTGCTCGACCCGCTCATGGAGGCCGGCGAGCTGCCGTTCCTGCGCTCGATGGTCCGGCGCGGGGTGCGCGCGCCGCTGACCTCCGTCTACCCGGCGAAGACGATCCCGGCGTGGTACTCGCTCGCGACGGGGCAGGATCCCGGTCAGCTCGGCATCTACGGCTTCACGGAGCCGACCGAGGGCCCGGGCCACTCCCAGCTCGTCAAGACGTTCCGGCCCGCGGAGGCGATGTGGGACCGACTGTCCCGGCTCGGCGTCAAGGTCGGGGTCCTCAACTTCCCGCTCAGCGCCGGCTACCCCCTCCACGGCTTCGTGATCCCCGGCATGTTCTCCGAGCGCCCGGTGATGTACCCGCGCGAGCTCTCCGCGGAGGTCGAGGGCGCGCTCGGCGCGCCGTACCCGCCGGAGCTGCCCGTGCACCGGGAATCGGATCGCGCGGGATGGCTGGCGCTCGCGACGCGCACGGTGCTCCAGCGCGGTCGATCCGCGGCCGCGCTCGCCGAGGGCCATCGCCCCGACTTCCTGTTCACGCTGTTCCGCGAGACCGACCGGGTCGAGCACCAGTACTGGAACGAGCTCAGCCGGCCGGTGTCGGAGATCCCGGCCGACCTGCTCGGTTTCTGGCGGGCGGTCGACTCCGCGTGCGCCGAGGTCGACCGCGCCTTCCGCTCCGCGGGGGGTCCGGCGGTGACGCTGGTCATCAGCGACCACGGACACGGCGCGATCCAGTCGGACTTCTTCACGAACCGCTGGCTCGAGGCCGAGGGGTTCCTCGTCTTCCGCGACGGCAGCGAGGTCGACGGGCGCAACCTGCTCGCCCGGATGATCCTCTGGAGCCAGCGCCACGGAGCCGGCCGCGTCCTGGCGAAGCCGGTCGCCGACCTGTTGCGGGGCAGCCGGGCGGAGGCCCTGTCGCACCTGCTGAGCGGCGCGGGCTCGTTCGAGCGGATGGCCGAACGCATCGACTGGCACCGGACGCTCGCCTACTCCTACCCGGTTCCCGAGGGGATCTACCTCAACCCGCGCCACCCGGCCGTCACGCCCGAGCAGCGTCCGGCGATCCTCGCCGAGATCCGCCGCCGCCTCGAGGCCTACCCCGACGCCCGGATCGAGGTGCTCGAGCCCGAGAAGATCTACCGCGGGCGCAACCTGCTGCGCGCGCCGTCGCTCCTGATCCGGGTCGACAGCATGTGCACCGAGCCGCGGATGGACTTCAGCTACCCCTCGCCGCTGATCCGCGAGCGGCCGGAGTTCTTCTACGGCTGCGGCACGCACCGGATGGACGGGATCCTGATCGGCGCCGGCGACGGCGTGCGACCGGGCGCGGAGGAGGGACCGCTCAGCCTCCTCGACGTCGCGCCGACGGTCCTCGAGGGGATGGGGGCCGACGTCTCCCCCGCGATGGCCGGCCGATCGTTCGGCCGCCGCCTCGGCCTCGCCGCCTGAGGGCGGTGGACCCCAACGTTTTTCGGCCGCTCCCCCTAGGCGCGCCCGATGGCGTCCCGGACGGTCGACGTCGTCGCCCTCGCGCCGCCCTCCGCGGATCCGTACGCCCCGGGGGCGGCGGCCTGGGGCCTCGCCGCAGCCCTCGCCGAGCGCGGCGACCGGGTGCGGGTGGTCTTCCCGGGGCCCGAGGACGGCGCCCCGGCACCGCCCGGCGTCGAGGAGGCGCCGGTCGAGCTCGCCCTGCGCCGGCCCGGCGCCGCGGTCGAGGCCGCCGAGCTCGCGGGCGCGGCCGCCCGCCGCCTGCGTCCGGAGGTCGAGCTCGTGCTCCGCGACCCGATCGGGCTCGGACGACTGGGTCTGCGGCGGAGCCGGGGGACGGGGCCCCTTCTCGCCGGGTTCGTCCGGGGGCTCGAGCTCGATGCGTTCGATCGCTCGGGCCCCTCGGGCAGCCCGACCGGAATCCGCGACCGCCTGGATCGATGGCTGGACCGCCGGGCGATCCGCCGCCTGGAGGCCGCGGCGCTCGCCGAGGCCGATCGCCTCTTCTACGACACGCCCGGGGTCCCCGCGCTCCTGAAGGAGCGCTACGCGATCCCCGAGAGCCGGTGCCGTGTGGCCCTCCCCGCCGTCGCCCGGCTACCGGACGCGCCCTCGACCGAGGACGCCCGGGCGGCCTGGCGCATCCCGCCGGACGTGCCGGTCGTCGCGGCACCCGCGGCGTTCGAGCAGGCCGAGCCGTCGGGCATCGACCGGGCCCGGGAGGCGTTCCGTAGGGTGCGCTCGTTCTTCCCGGGGGCGCGGCTGATCGTGACCGGCGCGAGCGCACCGGCCGAGGCGCACGTGACCGTCGCGCCCGAGCGCGACGGGACGACCCTCGCCCGGGCACTGGCCGCCGCCGACGTCGCGGTCTTCGCCCGGCGCCTTCCGGGCTTCGACCCGGGGGTGGTCCACGCGCTGCGCGCCGGTCGCAGCGCGATCGTCGGCCCCGGCGTGCGCCTGCCCGTCGAACCCGGCGAGGCCCTCCGCGCGCTGCCCGGCGACGACGCCGGCGAGTTCGCCTCCGTGCTCGCCGAGCTGCTCGCCGACCCGGCCGCGCGCCGCCCGCTCGCGAGCGCCGGCGAGCGCTACGCGGCCCAGTTCGACCCCGCCCGCGTCGCGGCGGGGATCGCCGAGGCGACCCGCCCCGGCGGCGCCTGAGCCCCTAGCGTCCGGGTTCGTCGAGGCGCCACTCCCGGAACCCCCGGCCGCCCGAGGCGCGGCGGACCTCGCCCACGACACCGTCCCAGCGGACCGGGCTCGGCAGCGCTCCGGACTCGAGCGCGTCGAGCACCCGTCGGAAGCGGGCCCGCAGCTCGACGAACGGATCGGGCTCGCCCGGCCGTGCCCAGGCCCGCGGCGCCCGCAGGATGCGCAGCGCGTCGCCCTCGGTCCACCAGAGGCCGACCGGCGCGGCCCGTCCGTCGCGCGTGAGCGCCTCGAGCGCCCGCGCGGTGCGCTCGGAGGCGACGACGACCGCGACCCAGTCGCCCCAGGCCCGCCGCCGCAGCGCCTGCGCCAGGACCGCGCGGCCGTCCGCGACCTTTGCCTCGACCAGGCCGACCTCGTCCGCGCGCCGGGCGACCAGGTCGAAGTAGTCGCGGCCGTCCGGGTCGACCCACACCCGGAACCCCTCTTGTTCGAGGTGGCGCCGGGCGGCATCGACGAGCGACGCCTCGGCGCGGCGGCGCCCGCGGCCCGTGCGGCCGGGGCTCACGCGCCGGACCTCAGGAACCATCGGTCGAGGCGCGCGCGGGGCAGCGCAAGGAAGATCGGGCGGCCGTGCGGGCAGGAACCGGCGCGGCCCGGCTCGGCGTCGAGCGCGGCGAGCACGGCCCCCATCGTCGCCGGTTCGATCTCGTCGCCGGCCCGGATCGCGGCATGGCAGGCGATCGTCGCGGCACGCCGCTCGGCCGCCCCGGGCCCGACCCCCGCGGAAACGCCATCGGCGAGCTCGTCGAGCAGGCCGGCGAGCGCCGCGGCCGCCGCGCGAACGACACGGTAGCTGGGCACGGCGCGCACGAGCGCAGCCTCCGGCCCGAAGCCCTCGACGTCGAACCCCGCGGCGGTCACGGCCTCGGACTCCGCGGCGAGCGTCGCGCGCTCGAGCGCGGTCAGCGTCACCGCGACCGGGGCGACCAGCTGCTGGCGGGCGAGCCGCCCGTCGCGCCGCAGCTCGTCGAAGAGCAAGCGCTCGCTGGCGGCGTGCTGGTCGACGAGCACGAGTCCACCGTCGCGGAGCGCGACCCAGTAGAGCCGATCCACGCAGCCGAGCAGTTCCCAGCGGGCCGGCGCGGCCACGAGGGCGGGTTCCGAGCGCCCCGCGCTCACGTCGAGCCGGGCCTGGACGAGGGACGATCGGGCGGCGGTCAAGGGAGGGGGCGGCATCCGTGCCCGCCCGGCGGGGCTCGGCCGGCCGAGCGGCGCCTCCGACGGGGCCGGCGCCTCGATCAGCGCCTCCCGGACGCGGACGCGCAGCGCGTCGAGGAGCTCGCGCTCGCGGGCGAAGCGCACCTCCCGCTTGGTCGGATGGACGTTGACATCCACCCCGTCGCGACCGATCGTGAACGCGAGCACCCCGACGGGGAATCGGGCGCGCGGCATCGAGTCGCCGTAGGCGGCGCGCACGGCCTGTGGGATCGAACGCGAGATCACCGCGCGGCCGTTCACGGACAGGTAGAGCCCGGTCGAGGTCGCCGCGCCGCTCGCCGGCGCCCCGAGGCACCCCTCGATCCGGCCTCCGGGGACCGGCGCGTCAAGGGCCATCGCGCCGCGCGCCGCTTCCGGCCCCAGCACGCGCGCCGCCGCATCCGTAAGCCGCACGCTGGCCGGGTAGACCGCGAGCTCCAGGTCCCCGGTGCTCACCCGCAGCGCGACCGAGGGCCGGGCGAGGTAGACCCGGGCGAGCGTCCGCACGATCTCGAGCTGCTCGGCCGCGGGGCTCTTGAGGAACTTGCGACGGGCCGGCGTGCGGTAGAACAGGTCGGCGACCTCCACGGTCGTCCCGGGGGCGCGGGGCGCCTGGAAGCGGCCGGCGACCTCGCCGCCCTCGATCCGGATCCCGTGGCCGACCTCCTCGCCGGCGGGCCGAGACAGCAGGCGCACGCGGGCGACCGAGGCGATCGAGGCGAGCGCCTCGCCGCGGAAGCCGAGGGTGGCGATGGCGTCGATCGGCCCGTCGGGGGCGAGCTTGCTGGTCGCGTGTCGCTCGACGGCGAGCCCGAGCTCCTCCGGCGGGATCCCCTCGCCATCGTCCTCGACGACGATCCGCTCGAGTCCACCACCGTCGAGGCGAACGCTCACGCGCTGGGCGCCCGCGTCGATCGCGTTCTCCACGAGCTCCTTGGCGACCGAGGCCGGCCGCTCGACGACCTCGCCCGCCGCGATCCGCTCGATCGTGCGGGGTTCCAGCCGGCGGATGGGCCGCCGTCCGCCCGCGCTCACGGTCCGCGCGGCTCCGCCGCATCGGCCGCGCGGACCTTCGCGCGCAGCTCCGCGAGCGTCCGGTGCGCCTCGAGCGGCGTCATCCGCTCCAGATCGGCGCCGCGCAGGGCGTCGCGGATCGGATCCGCCGCGGCCGGCGCGTCCCCGAGCAGCACCGCCTGTGTGTAGCGCGGACCGCGGCCGCGGCCCCCCCGCGCGGGCGCCGGTCCGATCCCTTCTCGCTCGAGCTCGCGCAGCAGCCGCTCGGCCTCGCGCAGGACGCCGTCCGGCACCCCGGCCAGCTTCGCGACGTGGACGCCGTAGCTGCGGTCGGTGCTCCCCGGCACGAGGCGGTGCAGGAAGACGACGCCGTCGGGCCCCTCCCGGACCGCGAGGTGGGCGTTGCGCGCCCCGGCGAGCCCGCCGATGAGGTCGGTCAGCTGATGGTAGTGCGTCGCGAGGATGCAGCGCGCCCGCGTCGTGTCGTTCAGGTGCCGCAGCGTCGCCCAAGCGATCGCGAGCCCGTCGAAGGTGCTCGTGCCCCGGCCGACCTCGTCGAGGAGCACGAGCGAGCGGGGGTCCGCGGCCCGCAGGATCTCCGCGACCTCGCTCATCTCGACCATGAAGCTCGACTTGCCCCGACCGATCTCGTCCGTGAAGCCCATGCGCGTGAACAGCTGGCGGACGAGGCCGATCCGCGCGAACTTCGCCGGCACGAACGAGCCCGCCTGGGCGAGGACCACGAGCAGCCCGACCTGGCGCATGTAGGTCGACTTGCCGCTCATGTTGGGACCGGTCAGCACGAGCAGCCGGTCCCCTTCCCCGTCGAGCTCGACGTCGTTCGGCACGAAGCCGGCGCCGAGGCCCCGGTCGAGCACGGGGTGGCGCCCGTCCCGCACGACGAGCGCCGTCGAGCCGTCGACCGTCGGGCGGACGTAGCCGCGGCCCGCGGCGACGTGCGCGAAGGTCCCGAGCGCGTCGAGCTCGCCGACGGCCCGGGCGAGCCGGTAGATCGTCCCGACGTGCCGGTCGACGTCCGCGAGGAACGCCTCCCAGCCCGCGGCCTCGGCCGTCCGCGCGCTCTCCCGCGCCTGGAGCACCCGACGCGCGAGATCGTCGAGCGCCTCGGAGGTGAACCGCTCCGCCTGCGCCACCGTCTGGCGCCGATGGAAGTGGGCGGGGACCCGGGCGAGATGCGGCCGGGTCACCTCGAAGTAGTAGCCGAATACCTGGTTGTAGCCGAGCTTCAGGCCCTTGATGCCCGTCGCCTGTTGCTCGGTCCGCTCGAGCGCTGCGAGCGCGTCGAGCGCAGCCTGCTCCTTCGCCCGCTCGCGGTCGACCTCGGGGACGTGACCGGTCCGGAAGAGGCCGCCGGCCTCCTCGCTGGCGGGCAGCACCTCGGGGAGCGCGCGGTCGAGGACCGCCCGTAGCTCGGCCGGTGGGACGAGCTCGGCGGCGAGGCGGCCGAGACGGCCGGTGCTCGGCAGACCCGTCAGCGGACCGGCCAGCGCGGCGACGGCCTCCAGGCCTCCGCGGAGCGTGCCCAGCTCCGGGGGCCGGACCCGACGGCCGGCGACCCGCGACGCGATCCGCGCGAGATCGCCGACGCGCGCGAGGACGGCGCGGATCTCCTCGAGGGCGGCGGGGCGGTCGACGAGCGCCGCGACCGCCTCCTGGCGTTCGCGGATCGCCTCGACCTCGGCGAGCGGGTTCGTCAGCCAGAACTCGAGCGTCCGTCGGCCGGCGGCGGTGACCGACTCGTCCCAGGCGCCGAGCAGCGTTGCGCCCTTTGGATCGTCCGGGTTCATCGGGCGGCGGATCTCAAGGTGTCGCAGCGTCGTCGCGTCGAGGACGAGCCGACGTCCGCCCGCCCCCCGGTCGACCAGCGTCAGGTGGGGCAGCAGGCGCGGCTGGGTGACGCTGAGGTAGGCCGCGAGCCGCCGGTCCGCCTCGAGCGTCGAGGCGGGGGCCGATCCGGCCCGGGGCAGGGAGACCGGGAGCTCCCCCTCCGCGAGCGGAGGGGGAGCGGGCTCGATCCGCGCGCCGGGGAACTCTCGGCGCAGCGCCCCGGCGAGCGCCGCGCTGCGGAGATCGCCGGGCGCCGAGAAGAGGACCTCGCGCGGCTGGAACGGCGCGACCGAGGACAGCAGGCCCTCGGGTCCCGGGCCGTCCGCCGCCCCGTGGAACCACTCGCCCGTCGTGATGTCGACGGCCGCGAACGCCCCGGCCTCCCGGGGGGGATCGACGACGATCGCGAGAAAGCTGTGGTCCGGTCCGCCGAGGAGCCGGTCCTCGACGACCGTGCCGGGCGTCACGACGCGCGTGACCTCGCGACGTACGAGGCCCTTGGAGAAGCGGGCGTCCTCGACCTGGTCGCAGACCGCGACCTTGTAGCCGCGTCGCACGAGCCGGCCCAGGTAGGACTCCACGGCGTGGTAGGGGACCCCGGCCATCGGGGTCCGCTCGCCGTGGGCGTCCGGTGCCCGGGCGGTCAGCACGACGTCGAGCTCCCGGGAGAGCAGGCGCGCGTCATCGCCGAACGTCTCGTAGAAGTCGCCGACCCGGAACAGGACGAGGTGGCCCGGAAAGCGAGCCCGCACCCCCTCGTACTGCTCCATCAGCGGCGTCGGGACGCTCGCCTCGGGCATGGGGACCGCGGGGAGCGGTCCGCGAGATATAATGGCGCGGCGGGGCGCCACGCTGAGGGGGAGATTCGAACTCCCGTGGCGGAATCGCCACCAGCTTTCAAGGCTGGCGCCTTGCCGGACTAGGCTACCTCAGCGCATCCGGCCCGAGCGGGGCTCCCGAGGATAAACCCTCGGATTCGAGCCCGCGGCCGGCGTCGGATGCAGGTGCCGGGAGATCCGCGACAGGTCGTGGGGGCCCGTCGATTCGAACCCGGGTGGTCAGCTTGGAGGGCTGACATCCTACCACTAGATTACACCTGCAGCGCCGGCCGGAGGCGAGGCGGGCGACCGCGGCCCGCGGTTAATGCTTTGCCGCCGGCTCGCGGCGTGCCGGCGCCGTGAGTTCGATCAGCGCGACCCGCTCGAGCACGAGACCCTCCCAGCGGTCGGCCGGGACCGACGCCCGCTCCGCGACGCCGATGCCGAGCCGCTCGAGCGTCGTCGCGTCCACCGGCCGGGGGTACGCCGACGGGTCCTCGGCAAGTTCGAAGCGTGGCAGCAGCCCCCCGGGGTCGACCGGCCGCTCGGCGACGACGACGAACTGCTCGCTCGAGGCCGAGGCGCCGACCTTGGCCAGGGCGCGCGGCAGCTGGTCGTCGCCCGCGACGTAGAGCGCGAGCTCGGCGGCACGATCCCGCAACCGGCTCTCGCCACGGGCCCGGGAGCGTCCGAGATGCGCCCAGGCCGAGAACAGATGGCGCTCGCCGGCGATCGCCCGTGCGTCGAAGACGGCGACGAGCGCGCCGGACTCCTGGGCGATCGCGCGCAGCGCCGTGACGAGCGTCGGAACGCTGGGGACGCCCGGGGCGCTGCGGCGCGCCCCGACGGCGCGCAGCGTCCGCTCCTCGGGTGGGGGCAGCGGCGGCACGGTTCACTCCCGCATGAAGCGGACGAACTCCTCCCGGGTCCGGGGCGCGAGGACGTAGTTCTCGCGCTTCTCGCGCCCGATCGTGGAGGTCGGGGTAGGACCGTAGTCGTGGCCGGGCAGCACCACGAGCGCGTCGTCGAGCGCCAGGAGCCGGCGGTGCAAGCTATCGTACATCTCCGCCGGATCGCCGCCAGGAAGGTCGGTGCGGCCGCATTCGCCGACGAACAGCGTGTCGCCGGTCGCGACGTTGCCCTCGAAGACGTAGAGGACACTGTCCTTCGTGTGGCCCGGGGTGTGCACGACCTCGAAGCCGATCGCTCCGACCTTGAGGGCATCGCCGTCGTCGACCGACACGTCCTGGTGGAGCGGCGCGACCCGGTGAGCGACGACCTTCGCGCCGGTGCGGTCGCGGACGTCCTGGTTGCCGGCGACGTGGTCGGGGTGGCTGTGGGTGTTGAGGATGTAGCGGACCTTGACGCCGCGGGCGTCGATCGCCGACAGGACCGGGTCGATCCCGAACGACGGATCGATCACCACGCCCTCGCCGCCGTCCCGCTCGGCAACGAGGTAGGTGAAGTTGAGGTACGGGCCGACGCGGAACTGATCGAGCAGCACGGGCGCGCCGAGCGGGGCGGCCTATTTGACCCCGGGCTCCGCTCAAGCGCCGCCGCCGTCCGACGGGCTGACCCGCCGGCCGGTGACCCCGTCGAGGACGACGCGGCCTTCGGCGGCCTCGGCGTACCAGAACGGAACGAGGAGCAGCGCGAGCGGGGCGATCCGCAGATCGTCCGCGGCGGGAAGGATCCGCCGGGTCTCGATCACCAGCGCGCCGTCGTGCTGCTCGGTGTGCTCGACGTCGATCGTGTGGTGCCGGCGGATCGCGTCGACGGCGATCGCGAGCGCCGCGGATTCGCCGAGCTGGGGTGCGAGCCGCTGGTGCGGCTCGTCGATCGCCTCCACGAGCTCCCGTTCGCCGTCCTCCCACACCTCCGCCCGACGGCTGATCGCGTTCACCGCGACGAGGCGGTGCAGGACCGCCCCCGGGACCCCCGACGGCGCGAGCGGGCGGATGCGGTACGGGGCGACGTAGAACGGCACGAGCCGCAGGACGTAGCGCGAGCCGTCGATGCCCGCCAGCGCTTCGGCCTCGGTCCGACCGAGGCGCGGTCGGACGATCCGCTCGCCCTCCGGGAGCACCGCGAGCGGAGGACTGAGCGGGGTCGCGTCGTACCCCTCCCCCCCGGGCGCGGCCGGACCGATCGGCGACGGGAGCAGGAGCTCCCCGAGGGCGGGGCCGAGCGTCTCCGGCGAGAGCACCTCGATCCCCCGGTCCGCGGCCATCGAGCGCGCGTGGGCTCCGGGTTCGTCGTCGTAGACGATCGTACGGTGGACGGCGTCGGCCGGGAACCAGCTCTCGACCTCGGCCGGAGATCGCGGCGCGCGCACGATCAGGACGGCGCGGTGGTCGACGCTTCGAACCGCCAGGATCGCATGGTGCCGGGAGTCGAGGCGGTAGCCGGCGGTCTCGAGGAGCCGCCCCAGCACCGAGGACGGCGGAGCCGCGCGCGACATCGTCGGCGTGACCGTAGGGTGGGGGATATCTCGCTTCCGTTCGTCGGGCACGCGCGCGGCATTCGCGGCACGAAACCCTCATCTTCGGCGGAGGCGACGCGCCGCCGATGGGCCGCTACTGGCTCGGCTGCTCCGGCTGGGCCTACGACGACTGGGTCGGCCCGTTCTACCCCGCGGGCACCCCCCCCGGGGAGTTCCTGGAGCGCTACGCCCGCGTGTTCCGCACGGTGGAGGTCGACTCGAGCTTCTACCGCGCGCCGACCCCCTTCCTGGTCCGCCGCTGGGCCGAGCGGACTCCCAGCGGCTTCCGCTTCTCGCTCAAGGTCCCGCGCAACGTCACGCACGACGCCGACGAGGCGGTCGGCGAGCGGGTGCTCGGCGATTTCCTCTCGTCGCTCGGTCCCCTGCGAGGAGCCGGCAAGCTCGCGGCGATCGTACTACAGTTCCCGGCGTCGTTCCGGGCACCGTCGGGCGTCGCGAAGCTCGAGCGCCTCCTCGACCGCGTGCCCCGGGAGGTCCCGCTCGCGGTCGAGCTGCGCCACGGGTCCTGGTGGGTGCCGGCGACCGAGGCTGCCCTCGCCGACCGGGGCGCCGCGCTCGTCTGGTCGGTGGTCCCGGGCACCGAGCCGCCCGCCTGGACGACCGGCCCGTTCGTCTACGCCCGCTTCGTGGGCGACCGCGCGCTGACCCGGTTCGACCGGGTCCAGCGGGACCGCACGCGCGATCTCGAACGGATGCGCTCCCGCTTCGAGGAGGAGGCGCGGGCCGCCGGGCTCGTCTACGCCTACGCGAACAACCACTTCATGGGCTTCGGCCCCGGTACCGTCGCGGCCCTCGCGGGGGTCCTGGGCGAGCCGGCCCCCGAGCTTCGGCGGGCCGCGCACGGCGCGGGCCAGCGCACGCTCGACGGCGGCGGGCGGCCACCGTAGCAGGGTAAGCTTTTTGGCACGTCGGCGCCCCACGACGCTCGGCGATGGGGGAGGCGCTCACGCTCCGGGTCGCGGAGGCGTTCCAGCAGGACATCGGTCTCGGGACCGCCCGCCTCGACGTCCAGACCCGCCAGCGCCTGAAGGTCGGTCTGGGCGACGTCGTGGAGGTCCGCGGCCGCAAGGCGACCCCGGCGATCGTCAGCCGCGCCCAGGCCGACGACGAGGGCAAGGGGCTCGTGCGGATCGAGGCGGTCGTCCGCCGCAACGCCGGCGTCAGCATCGGCGACCGGATCCAGGTGCAGCGCGTCGACTGCCCGAGCGCGGACTCCGTGACGATCGCTCCGATCTATGCGGGGAGCGCGCGGATGGACCTTGGCCCGGGCCTCGAGAGCTTCGTCGCGAAGGCGCTCGCCCGTCGGCCGTTCGTCCGCGGGGACGTCTTCGTGATCCCCGGCGTGTTCCTGATGGGCGGCTCGCTGCCGTTCATGGTGGTCGCCACGCAGCCGAAAGGGATCGTCCAGGTCGCCCCGTCGACGCTGATCACGATCAAGGAGGAGACGGTCAGCGAGACCGAGGTCGCGGCCCCGCGCGTCTCCTACGAGGACATCGGCGGACTCAAGGAGAAGCTCGGCCGCGTCCGGGAGATGATCGAGCTGCCGCTCAAGCACCCCGAGCTGTTCGACCGGCTCGCCATCACTCCGCCGAAGGGCGTGCTGCTCTACGGGCCGCCGGGCACGGGCAAGACGCTGATCGCCAAGGCCGTCGCGAACGAGGCCGGCGCCCACTTCATCGGCATCCAGGGCCCCGAGATCATCTCGAAGTACTACGGCGAGAGCGAGAAGGAGCTCCGCGAGAAGTTCGAGGAGGCGGAGAAGAACGCGCCGAGCGTGATCTTCATCGACGAGCTCGACTCGATCGCCCCGCGGCGCGACGAGGTCGTCGGCGAGGTCGAGCGCCGCGTGGTCGCGCAGCTGCTCACCCTGATGGACGGGCTGAGCGGGCGCGGCAACGTCATCGTGATCGCGGCGACGAACCGCGAGGAGGCGATCGACCCGGCGCTCCGTCGACCCGGGCGCTTCGACCGGGAGATCGAGATCGGGGTGCCGACCCAGGAGGGGCGCCTGGAGATCCTGCAGATCCATACCCGAGGGATGCCGATCGACGGCAGCGAGCGCGAGCGGGAGCGCCTCCTGAAAGAGCTCGCGGCGATGAGCCACGGCTTCGTGGGCGCGGACCTGTCCTCGCTCGCGCGCGAAGCCGCGATGCGGGCCCTGCGGCGCTACCTGCCCGAGATCGACTTCGATCAGCCGATCCCGCTCTCGCTGCTCGAGCGCATGAAGGTCACGGAGACCGACTTCAAGGAAGCCCTCACGCAGATCGAGCCGTCGAGCCTGCGCGACGTCGCGGTCGAGGTCCCCACGACGCACTGGGACGAGGTCGGGGGCGTCGAGAGGGTCCGGCGGATCCTCGAGGAATCCGTCGAGCTACCGTTCAAGAATCCCCAGGTCTACCGCCACATCGGCATCGATCCGCCGCGGGGCATCCTGCTCTACGGGCCGCCCGGGGTCGGCAAGACCCTCCTCGCCAAGGCCGCGGCCACGGAGAGCCAGGCGAACTTCATCTCAGTGAAGGGACCCGAGGTGATGAGCAAGTGGGTCGGGGAGAGCGAGAAGGCGATCCGGATGATCTTCAAGAAGGCCCGACAGGCCTCGCCGTCAATCGTCTTCATCGACGAGATCGACTCGATCGCGCCGCGCCGCGGACTCCAGACGTCGAGCGGCGTCACCGAGCGCATCGTCAACCAGCTGCTCACCTCGATCGACGGGCTCGAGTCACTGGAGCGGGTCCTCGTGATCGCGGCGACGAACCGACCGGACATCATCGACGAGGCGCTCCTCCGGACCGGCCGCTTCGACCGCATGCTGTACGTCGAGCCGCCGAGCGCGGCGGGCCGGGTCGAGATCCTGCGCGTCCACACGCGCAAGATGCCCCTCGCCGACGACGTTGAGCTCGCCGAGCTCGCGGCGCGGACCGAGGGGTACGTGGGCAGCGACCTCGCCGCGCTGTGCCGGGAGGCCGGCCTCACCGCGATCCGCGAGAACCTGAAGGCCTCGAAGGTAACCCGCGCCCACTTCGACGCGGCCCTCAAGCAGGTCCGGGCGTCGTGCGACGCGGACGTACTGCGCTTCTACGAGGAGTTCGAAAAGCACCTCGTGCGCGAGCGTGTCGGGCGCCGTCGCGAGGAACCCGGCCAGGCGATCTACCGGTAGAGAAATCCGCGAAAAATCGGCGGGGCTTCCGCCGGTGGAGAGCGTCCCGGCAAAGCTATAAGTAGGGTGGCAAGGTTCGGCGCCGCGCCCCCGATAGGGGGGTCGAATAGGGAGACGTGAAACCGTTGGTCAGTCACCTGCCGCGCGCCACCTTCGCGGTGGTCGTACTGCTGCTGCTCGTGGGAACACTGGCAGCGGTGGGAGGAGCCGCCCAGGCCGGATCGACACCGAGTTACACGCTGACGGGGTACGCGCGCCAGCCCGGCGGCCCCTCGGCGCCCCCGGTGCCGGCAGGAGTGAGCGTCGACCTCCTCTCGCGCGCGACCGGCGCCGTCTACGTGAGCACCACGTTCGGCACCGGCGGGCAGTTCAACTTCACGTCGAGCGGCACGAGCGGCGCGCTCGGGCCGGGCTACTGGTCGGTGTACATCCCCGCCCAGACGAACCTGAGCCTCGGGCCGACGTGCACGCCGTGCGGGATCCTGCCGGTCAACCAGTCGCCGACCTACGCGTTCTACAACGTGAGCGCGCTCACCACGACGCTCTACCCGACCAGCCTGACGAACATCGGGGTGTTCGCCTACAACTCGATGCTCCGCGGCGTCGTCAAGTCGAGCGGCGTGCCCGAGGCCGGGGCGACGGTGCAGCTCCTCGCCACGGGCTACAACAACGTGCAGCTCGTCAACAACACGACGGCCTCGGACGGAAGCTACTCGCTGAAGGTGCCGATCGGGACCTGGGTGCTGAAGACGGCCGTCCCCGGCCCGACCACCTATTACAACTTCTCGAAGGTGACGATCGCCTCGCGCGCGACCGTCTGGGACAACGTCTCGGTCCAGCCGTACCTCGCGTCCGGCTACGAGTACCAGCTCGCGAGCCCGAGCGCCCAGGTGCCCAACGGCGGGAACGTCACCGTCTGGGACGGCTACAACGGCGCGATCTACTCCAGTCCGACGCCCGGCGGCGGCTTCTACTCGTTCGGGACGTACCCGGGCAACTTCAGCTCGACCACGCAGTCGCAGTACTTCCAGGTCGTGCTGTCGCCGATCGGCTACCAGACGATGTGGTACCCGCTGACCGTCGCCTCGCCGCCGACCCCGTACACGCGGAACGTCTGGTTCCCGACGCTCACCCCGACCCAGAAGGGCATCTTCCAGACGACGCTCAACCTCGGCACGATCAACGTGTCGAAGGGGACCGGGAACGTCACGGTCACGACGCTGGCCAGCCTCGGCAACGACACCGTGTTCCCGAACCTGCCGAACGCCTCGATCGGTCAGCTCTGGGCCCAGCTCGGGCTCGACTTCGACCACTCGACGACGTTCAGCGCCTCCTCGCTCAGCGCCTTCTACCAGTGGGAGAACCAGTCCGGGCCCTTCTTCCCCGCTGTCCAGGCCGGCCTCGCGATCAACGGGACCGGTTTCCTCGGCCCCAGCACGCCGCAGACGCTCACCAACGAGTCCTCGACGTGCACGACGACCTGCGGTCTCTCCGACTCCAAGCGGATCAGCCTCGGCTGGTCGGAGACCTACAAGCTCAACGGCACCGTCGCCCGGAACTCGGGGGCGTACACGCTGAGCTTCGGCTTCCAGCACTCCCCGAGCGCGGACACGTTCAACTACAGCGTGATCCTGCCCGCGGGCTACGTCCTGGCGGCCGGCACCAGCGCCCCGGCGGGAACGAAGCTCGTGCCGAACGGGCTCGACAATACCTGGACGAAGTTCACCCTGGTCTCGCTGCCGTCGAAGACCGCGCAGGGCCAGGCGTCGTTCTCGATCGTGAAGTACGCCAACCTCACCGCGAACGTGAACGTCTCGACCTCGGACTTTGCCTTCTCCAAGGCGAACGTGCTCAACGCGACGCACGGCAACTACACGGTCGTCGTGGGCGTCGGCGAGAACGCGACGTTCAGCGCGCTCAACTCCACCTACCCGGCCGGCACGAACGGCACCAAGTTCGTCTGGAACTTCGGCGACGGCGGGATGACGACGACCGGGCAGGCGACGACGAACCACACCTACGCCGTCGCGAGCGGCACCACGCCGTACTCCGGCACGCTCACCGTCACCAGCTCCGGCGGTCTGGTCAATTCGACGACGTTCTACGTCTGGGTCGCCCAGGGGCCGGTGACCGCCGTCATCAGCACCAACGCGAGCGCGAGCCAGAATCGCACGATCAACGGGCACCCGTACGTGTTCGTCAACTGGGGGACCGTGCTGTACCTCAATGCGTCACTGAGCAGTGCGAGCGTCTCGCCCAGCGCGCCGATCCCGGGCGTGCGCAGCGTCGCCTACTTCCAGCTCGCCGCGAAGGGCTTCAAGCTGACCCAGAACTACTCGGTCAGCCTCGGCGCGAGCTTCGAGTCGAACTTCTCGTACCAGTACCTCGGCGCCGGGGTCTACTACTCGAGCTCGACCACGATCAACGGCAGCGCGGTCACCTTCAAGGGCTGGCAGTACAACGTGACGCTCACGGTCTGGTCGGGCACCGGCCAGAGCGCGAACGCCTACCTGGTGATCCTCGTCAACGACACGGAGAAGCCGACCTCGAGCTTCCAGGTGCTCAACTCCGCCGGAAAGCCGGTCTCGGGCAGCGGCGTCGTCACGGCGAGCAATCTCACGGCCAAGGTGCAGCTCAACGGCGCCAACGCGACCGACCCGCACAACGGGTCGATCACGAAGTACTACTGGCTGGTAACGAACTCGGGCAACTCCTCGGTGCACCTGGGCAGCAACGTGACCGCGGTCAAGCCGTACCCGACGTTCTGGCTGCCCGCGCAGCTCAAGGCGTACACGGTCAACCTCACGGTCTGGGACCTCAACGGGAACCGGGGCTGGGCGACGCAGGCGCTGTCGGTGAGCCCGAACGCGACGATCGCGCCGATCATGGCATCGAACAACCTCACCGCCTCGTCGACCTTCAACGCGGGCACGTCCTACACGATCTGGGTCAACTTCACGTCCCAGGGCGGCTCCAAGTCGGTCGCCCAGAACGTCAGCGTCGCCTTCTACCTGACGAGCCCGAGCGGGACCGCGCGGACCTACATCGGCGGCTCGCCGTCGTCGGTGAAGTTCTACAACTACTCCGGCGGCGTGGTCAACTCCGTGCCGTTCGCCACCGGGCTCGTCCCGAGCATGGCGTACAACACGACCTATCGCGCCGAGATCACCTGGACCCCCGGCGCGACCGGTAACTACGTCCTCTACGCCAACACGACGGCGCAGAACGAGTACTTCGGCAGCTACATCAACGGGCCGCAGACCGTGACGAAGTCGGTCACGGTGAACCCGAACCCGACGACGACGCTCCTCGAGTACGTCGCGATCGGCGTCGCGGTGGTGGTCGTGATCGCGCTGATCTACCTGTTCTACCGCCGCCGCACGGGTCGGTCGGGCGGCGCGCGCTCCGGACGCGCGGGCGCCGATCGCGGCCGCAGCCGGCCGGCGGACAAGGACGAGGACGAAGAGGACGAGGACGACGAGTCCTAGCCCGACCGCTCCCCTCGCCCGCCGCGCGTGAGGGGCGCGACCGCACGGGAGGCGCTAGCCGTACGGTCCGACCTCGTCAAGCAGGTCCACGTGCGTCAGGAGCATCCGCCGGCAGCAGTAGCGGTGGAGCCCGAGGCCGTCGAGGACCTCGCCGGCCGGCTCGCCCCGGGCCGTCCGCTCCCGGTACTCGTCCCAGTACTGGCCGATGACCGCGCCGCAGGTGAAGCAGCGCACCGGCACCATCATCGTCATCGGACCCGGACCTCCGTCTAGCGGTACGACTTCTGCCGGCGCTTGCGGGCGCCGCGGCCGCCGGGGCGCTTCGGCAGCTTGCGGCGCGGGTCGTTCACCAGCAGCGAGCGGTCGTAGTGCTTGAACGTCTCGCGCAGCGCGCCGTCCTTGAGCCACTCCAAAAGTCCGCGCGCGACCGCCGTGCGAGCGGCGGAGGCCTGGCCGACGATCCCCCCGCCGCGGACGCGGACCGAGATGTCCAGGCTGCGGGTGCGCTCGCCGACCATGAGGAGCGGCTCCTGGATCTTCAGGCGGACCACCTCGGGCTCGACGAGCTCGAGGGGCCGGTCGTTGACGCGCACGCGCCCGGCGCCCTTGCGGACGGTCGCGCGGGCGACCGCCGCCTTGCGCTTGCCCGTCGCCAGCACGACCTGCGGGGCCTTCACGCGCGGGCCCCCAGCAGCACCGTGACTTCGCCGAGGGTGACCGGCGGGCGGAGGGCCGGCCGCGCCTTCGCCCCCTCGAGGGTAGCGAACGGGCTCCCGC
Organism: Thermoplasmata archaeon; assembly: GCA_035622275.1. Lineage (NCBI taxonomy): Archaea > Methanobacteriati > Thermoplasmatota > Thermoplasmata > Thermoplasmata archaeon. The sequence continues at coordinate 54,801 of DASPVQ010000013.1, forward strand.
GCAGCGGCTCGGGAACGCCGAGGTGGACCTCGAGGCGACGGTAGGCGAGCTTGCCGCGGGTCTTGAGATGCGGCAGCATGCCGCGCACCGTGCGGCGGAAGATGCGGTCCGCGTAGCGCGGAAAGTGGGGGCCCGAGCGGACCGACCCGCGCGCCCGCGCGGCCGTGTAGTGCGCGACGACCTGACGTCGCGAGCCCGTGATCACGCTCTTTTCCGCGTTGACGACCACGATCGTCTCGCCGGCCAGCAGGCGCTGGGCGATCAGGCTCGCCGCCCGTCCGAGGACAAGGCCGGTCGCGTCGATGACCGTCGGAGGGCTCGATGTCGCCTCAGCCAAGGAGCCGCACCCCCGCGCCGTCCGGTCGCGCGTGCACCAGCTCCAGGATCGACAGCGCGGCCCCGCCGGCGGCGTGGACCTTCTCGCGGGCGCCGCCCGAGTACGCCGCGGCGCCGACGGTGATCGGCTTCGACAGCGGCCCGTCCGCGAGCAGCTTACCCGGCACGACGATCCATTCCTCGGCCTCCGCGATCCGCTCCAGGTGTCCCACGTTCAGCGGCCGCGCGCCGTGGCGGGGCCGCTCGAGCCGGTCCGCGACCGCGCCCCAGATCGCCGCGTCGTGGGCGTCGGCGGCCCGTCGCAGCGCGACGACGACGCGGTGGAGCTCCGGATTCTTCTGACGAAAGGGGCGGGCCATGGGCGAGGTGCCCTCGACCTGTGTTCTCGATATAAGCGTTGCCTCGCCGACGCGCGCTCGACCGCGCGCCGTCCGCCCCGGCGGCGCGCGCGCTCGCCGACGCGTTCCGCTCCTCGCTAACGGTTAAATACGCCACCTCGCCATCGAACGCGCGAGGCCCCTCCCCCATGCGCAGATTCCTCACCGAGCTCCGCGGCAAGACCGTGATGACGAACGACGGACAGATCCTGGGCGCGATCGACAACTTCGTGGTCGACACGATGACCGGCGGGATCGCGCACGTGCTCGTCACCCCGAGCGAGGACGTCGAGCCCCGGCTCTTCCAGAGCGATGCGTCCGGCCGTCTCGTCCTTCCCTTCAAGAGCATGCGCGCGGTGAAGGACGTCGTCGTGATGGACATTGGGAAGTGACGACGCTCCCGGCGATCTAGTCACTGTCGTCGTCACCGTCCGAAACGAGGAGGCCCACCTCCCCCGCCTCCTCGACAACCTCCTCCTCCAGGAAGGCCCGTTCGAGGTCGTTCTCGTCGAGTCCGAGAGCCGGGACCGCACGCGCGCCATCGCCGACGAGTATGCGCGGCGGCACCCTGAGCGCCTGCGGGTCCTGTCGCACCCCGGCTCGCGCGGCATCGGGCGGAACGTCGGGGCCGCGCACGCCCGGGGGCCGTGGATCGCGTTCACGGACGGCGATTGCTTTCCCGACTCCCACTGGCTGAGCGCGCTGCGCGCGGCCGCGCCGACGGCCCCGGTGCTCGCGGGCCGGACGGTGACGGTGGGCAAGCCCCAGTACGGCAACCTCGAGCGCGTCGAGCTGTTCCAGAGCGGATTCGACGTCACGTACCCGACCGCCAACCTCGCCTACCGCCGGGAGCTGTTCGATCGGCTGGGCGGCTTCGACCCGCGCTTCATCACCGCCGAGGACATCGACCTCAACCTGCGGGCGGTGCGCGCCGGCGCGTCGATCCGCTACGTCCCCGGGGCGGTCGTCTACCACCACCTGCGCGCGACGCCGATCCGCTTCCTCTACCAGGCGTTCTGGAACGGCTACGGCCGCAAGCAGCTGACCGAGAAGCACGGCAGCCTCTGGGGCCGTTACCGGATCCGCCGCCTCCTCGCCGGTCAGCGCAGCGTCATCGCCTGGGCGCGGCTGGTCGGGGCCCTCGGCGGCTACTCGGCCCGCGTCGTGACGGGCCGCGGGCGCCGCCTCGGGCCGGGGACGCCGAGCGCGCCCTCGTTCGGGGCCTAACGCGACGCTCAGCGGCGGGCGATCCGCTCGTAGATCGCGCGGTGCTGGGCGGCGACCGTTGCCGGGGACATCCGCTCGGCGAACGTCGGGTCCGGGGCGATCGGTCCGCGCTCGACCGCCTCGGCGAGGGCCCGGTCGATCGCGAGCGGGGCCGACGGCTCGTAGAACACCACGTCGCGTGCCACGTCGGCGTAGATCTCGAGGTACGGCTGCGCGCGCGGCACGCAGGGCCGCGCCCCGCGCAGGTAGCCTTCGACGATCGGTCGCTGATAGGTGTCCCAGCGGGAGGTCGACAGGATCACCTTCGCTCGGTCGAAGAGCGCCAGCAGCTCCTCGCGCGGCAGGCCCCGATCGAAGAGATCCACGTGGGCAGCACGGGCGAGCGACTCGAAGCGCGGGTCCGGGTTCGGCGGACGGCGCGAGACGACCGCGAAGCGGGTCGAGGTCCGGCGGCCGGCCAGCGCCACGAGCTCGTCGAGCCCCTTGCGCTCCATCCAGGTGCCGACCCACAGGACGTCGATCGGGCGCGGACCCCGCGCGACCCGATCCGGCGGCCACATCGGGATCGGAATGACGTGGAAGCGGTCCCGGGCGTCCGGCGCGAGCCGAGCCCCCTCCTCCCGCTCCCAGGCGGTCGTGAAGATCGTGGCCTTCGCGACGCGGAAGGAGTGGCGCATCCGCTGCCGGGCGACCGCGCTCGTGAACGCGTCGTGGACCTGCGGCCGCAGATCGCGCGTGTCGTGGCTCGTCGTGACGTCGGGGTTGGCGAGCGCGTGGGTCGACCAGGTGTCGTGGAGGATCGAGCCGTCGTGGACGTCGTAGCGCCGTACCCACTGGCGCACCATCGGCAGGAGGAAGGCGCCGTGCCGGCGGCCTAGGTAGGTGTCCCGGTGGACGGCCGCGACCTCGAGTCCACTCGCGACGAGGGCGTCCCGAAGGCCGCTCGCATAGGTCCCGGCGGAGCTCCGCGACTCCCAGTCGCTGGCGAAGAGCGTGACCCTCATGCGTCCGGGCGGAACCGGGCCGCCTACAAGTCGGGTTCGCGGGCGGACGGGGCCCGGGGCTAGTTCGCCTTCAGCAGCTCGGCGACCTTGACGACCTCGCCGAGGACCTTCGTCACATCGACCGTCTGGTCGACGACCGCGACGAGGAGCGCCTTCTTGCCGCTGCCCACGATGAGCGTCTTCGAGTCGTTGCCCTCGATCACGATCCGCTCGGGCGGCGCCCGGTTGAGCTCGGTGTTCGCCGTCGCGGCCGCCCCGAGGATCGTCGCGCACATGATCGCGAAGGTCTCGGTGTACACGCCGGCGGGCACGTCGGCGTAGAGCACGAGCCCGTCGCGCGAGACGAGCGCGGTCGCGATCCCGCCGATGCGGCTCTTCAGGTCCTTGATGACGGACCCGACGTTCCCGGTGGCCATCATGCCGTGTGCCTCCTACACCTCTTCAATCCGGAATCGGCATTCCGGATGCCCGGTAGAGGCACACATCTCTTCGGTACACTTAACGCGCCCCCCCTTAAAACGTTCGTAGAACTCGCGGAGGATCCCCCGGAGCCGGTGGCACGTCGGGATGTCGCTGGGTCCGACCTCGATCGAGCCCCGGACGACGACCTCGGTGTCCGTGAAGGAGATCGCCTCGACCCATCCCCGTTCCTTCAGGATGTTGCCGGCCCGCTCGAAGAACTTCGGACGATCCTTGAGCGCCTCCGCGGCCATGTCGGTGCCGATCACCGACCCTTCCTTGAAGAACAGGCCGTGGCAGGCATGCGACATCACGCCCTCGTAGAGCTCCTTGATCTGGCGGAGCTCCACCTCGTCGATCTTGACGTATCGCATGGCCGGGCCCGTCAGCGCGGTGACTCGTATATAGGTTCGTCGCGGCGACCGAGCGCTAGGGCTGCGGGGCGCCGGGCGGCTCGGCCGGCGGCGACGGTGACCCGCCGCTCTGGAGCGCGCGCTCCAGCGCCTCCAGCTTAAGGATCCGCCCGTGCCCCACCTTCGGCCAGACGTCGAAGCGATCGAGCAGCAGCGCCGCGGCGCCGGCGCGAGCGGCCGCCCGAACGTCGCTCCAGAAGAGCCCGCCGACGAACGCGATGCGGGCGATCGGCACCTCGATCGACGAGGCAATCGCGCGGTACGCCGCCCGCTCGGGCAAGCCGGCCGGGCTGTCGCCGGGGAGCATCAGGGGCACGGTCCCGAGCGCCGCGCGCCCCAGGAGCCAGCGGGCGCTCTCTTCGGGCAGGCCGGTCACCGCGCCCACGGTGACCCCGGCCGCGTCGAGCCGGCGCAACGCGGGCTCGACGTCGGCGAAGCGCTCGGGCGCCCCCGCGGGATGCATCAGGCGGCGCACGACCGCGTCGGCCTCGTCCGCGGGCAAGGGGTGGCCGGCGAGGGCGAACAGCGCCGCCTTCAGGTGCGCCTCCAACGCCCCGGCATCGGCGGGCGTCTCGACGCCCGTCAGGCCCCGCCAGCGGCGCCGGTCCCACGCGCGCAGCGTCCGGCGCATCGCGGCGTGGACCCGTCGCTCGCCGAGCAGCGGACCCTGCGGACGCCACGCCCACTGCCAGGCCGACGGGGTGCGCAGCGGGACGAGGACGTCCTCGACGCCGAGGACGACGGCGTCGATGGCGTCGCGACCGTAGGGGAGCGACACGGTTCGCGGTCGCTAGGCGCGGCCGCTCTTCTGGAGCTCGAGGAGGTCCTCGGTCGAGACCTTCTCGCCCTTCTTCAGCCGGGCGAGGAAGTCCTCCTCCTTCGGGGGCTCGGCATCGGCCCAGCTGGGGGGCGCTCGCCCGCCGCGGGCGGCGTAGAGCATCTTCTCGATGTCCCGCACCTCCTCGATCGATGCGATGTGGGCGCGGTGGGCCTCGTCGGCGGTACCCTTCACCTCGAGGAGACGCGCCTGCACCTCGTCGGCCCGTCGGCGCAGCTCGTCGACCGACTCGTAGAGCTGCACCATCGCCTCGTGCTCGGCCTGCGCCTCCGAGGCGAAGCGGCCGACGGCGCTGTGGTGCTTCTCGGCCTCCTCGCGCGCCTCGGCGAGCGCCTGGAGCGTCCGCTCGATCTCGGGGTCCTGGCGGAGCTCGGCGTCCTGGTCCCGGATCGCGGCCTCGAGCCGCTTCATCTCCTCGATCAGCCGCTTCTCCTGGTCCGCCGTCAGCGCGGTCGTCATGTGGCGGAACTCGAGCTCCTTGAGCTCCTTGCGGAGACGCCAGACCGGCACGGCGCCCGGGCGCGGCGCCCGGTTGCGCCGCTGCTCCTGGACCCGGTCGCTCAGCTCCTGGAGCTTGCGGTTCCATTCCTCGCGCAGCCGCTTCTCCTCGCGGACCTGATCGTTGAGCTGGTCGCGGTGCCGTCGATGCTCCTGGGCCTCGGCGCTCTTGGCGTGCAGCTCGTCGACGATCCGCGCGCGCTCCTCCGCCGTGGTCCGCGCCTCGGCGTTGAGGTGGTCGCGCCGGGCGCGGTGTTCGTCCGCGCGCTGGTTCGACTCGGCGCGCTTCTTCTCGAGTTCGTCCGTGGCGTCGGTCAACGGCTACCGCCCTCCCGGATTCGCCGAGGGTCGGGGACGTTTCGACAGGGGACGCTCATATAAAGACTCCCGACGGCCGCGCGGCGGGGCGACGCGGGCGAGCCCGCGTCGCCCGTTCCGTGGCCCGGTCGGTTCGTTCGTCTCCCGCGTCAGCCTCATATGCGGGGTTCCGGATGGAAACGCGCCGTGGAGGAGGTCGGGCGGATCTTCGGGGACGTCGGGCTCGGCCAGTTCCAGCTCAGCCTGACGAGCCCGATCGAGCGAGGCGATTACCTCGCCGTCGTCGACGAGGTGCACGGCAAGGTCCTCTGCCAGCTCGACGACCTGAGGCGCAAGAGCGACCTCGGCCTCGAGGCGGCGGGGCACCTCGCGCCGGGCGAGGAGGCGCCGGTCCACGAGAGCCTCCTCGGGATCGCGCAGATCATCGGCTATCGCGACTCGCAGGGGCTCGTCAAGCTGCCCACGATCCCGTTCCGGCCGGGCGCGCACGTCTACCGCGCCGAGGAGCCCCTGATCGCGGAGGTGCTCGGCCTGAAGCACCGCGCGAACACGGGGGCCTACATCGGCCTGCTGCGCAGCCACAGCCTGCGCGTCGAGCTCGACATCAACCAGCTCGTGCAGCGCCACGTCAGCGTGCTCGCCAAGACCGGCGGCGGCAAGAGCTACCTGCTCGGCGTCCTGATCGAGGAGCTGCTCCGCCACAAGGTCACGTGCGTGATCATCGACCCGCACGGCGAGTACGGCTCCCTCCGCGTGCCGGCGGAGAAGAACGGCAGCCACTCCCGATTCAACGTCGAGTCGCAGGGCTTCGGCCGCCAGATCCAGGAGTACTCGCCGGACGTCACGCTCAACCCGACGGCCAAGCCGCTCACCTTCTCGCTCCGCCACATCGACCCGCGGGATCTCCTCGTGTTCATGGGGCTGACGAACGTCAAGACCTTCCTGGCCCCCCTCAAGCAGGTGATCGAGGGCGTCGCGGCCACGAACACCGACTACACGGTCCACGACCTCGTCCGAGCCGCCGAGCACGGGGAGGGCGCGATCGCCGAGACGCTCCACGAGCGCCTCGAGTACCTCGAGCAGACCAAGCTCCTCGGCCCCGTCGGCACGAGCCTCAACGAGCTGGTGAGGCGCGGGGACGCGACGCTGGTCAACCTGCGCGGGGTCGCGCCGGACGTCCAGGAGCTGGTCGTCGCCCGGATCGCGCTGACGCTCTTCGAGAACCGCAAGAAGGAGAAGATCCCGCCGCTGTTCCTCGTCATCGAGGAGGCCCACAACTTCGCGCCGCAGCAGGGCACCGCGACCTGCTCGCGGATCCTGAAGAACATCGCGAGCGAGGGCCGCAAGTTCGGGCTCGGCCTGTGCGTCGTGACGCAGCGCGCGGCACGGATCGACAAGAGCGTGCTCTCCCAGTGCAACACCCAGCTGATCCTGCAGGTCACGAACCCGCTCGACCTCAAGGCGATCGCCCAGTCGATCGAGGGGCTCACCGCGGGGATGACCGAGATGATCCAGTCGCTGCCCGTGGGTACCGCCCTGATCACGGGCGGCGGCTACCACACGCCGCTCTTCTGCGAGGTCCGCCCCCGCGCGACCCGGCACGGCGGCGAGAGCGTGCAGATCGTGGCCGCCTAGCCGCGTCGGCCGGGCGAGCTCAGGCCGGGGCGCCGTCGAGGAGGTACCGCGCGATCGTGCGCACGCCGAAGGCGGTCGCGCCGCGCGGCTGGTAGGCCGGTTGGAACCGGAGCGTCTGCGGCGTGGTGTAGGCGGGGCCGGCGATGTCGAGGTGGGCCCACGGCGTGCCGCCGACGAAGTGCTCGAGGAACGCGGAGGCGGTCAGCATGCCGCCGACCGGGATCTCGATGTTGTTGCGCACGTCGGCGAAGTCGCTCTGGATGAGCTCGCGGTGGTAGTCGGTCAGCGGCATCCGCCACAGCGGCTCGCCGGTCGCGGCCGAGGCCGCGAGCAGCGCCTTCGCCAGGCGCTCGTCGTTCGCGACGAGACCCGCCGTGTCGTCGCCGAGGGCCACGGTCTCGGCGCCGGTGAGGGTGGCGAGGTCGATCACCACGTCGGGGTGGTACTGCGCGACCGCGTAGGCGAGCGCGTCGGAGAGGACGACGCGGCCCTCGGCGTCGGTGTTGACGATCTCGATCGTCTTGCCCGAGAAGGTCCGCACGATGTCGCCCGGGCGGTAGGAGGTACCGCTCGGCACGTTCTCGGCGCAGGCCATGACGCCGAGGACCCGCGGCGCGACCTTCAGGAGCGCGGCGGCCCGGAGGACGCCGAGGACCGAGACGGCGCCGGACTTGTCGAACTTCATGTCCTGCAGGCGCAGCGCGGGCTTGATCGAGATGCCGCCGGAGTCGAACGTGATCCCCTTGCCCACGATCGCGACGCTGCGGCGCACCCGCCCCCGGCCGGGATAGTCGAGCACGACGAGGCGCGGGGGATGCGACGTGGAGCCGCTCCCGACCGCGAGAATCCCGTTGCACCCCATCCGGGCGAGCTCCTTCTCGTCGAAGACCGTGACCTTGAGCCCGACCTCCTTGCCGAGCGTCCGGGCCTCCTCGGCCAGGCGGGCGGGCGAGGCGGTGTCGGGCGGCAGGTTGCCGATCTCCCGCGTCCAGACCACCGTCGCTCCGAGCGTCGACTCCTCGCGCAGCACGCGGCCCAGCGCGCTCGCCCGCCGGCCGAGCTCGCGGCCCAGCGCGAGACGCGCGGAGTCGATCGTGCCGCTCGGTTCCGACTTGTACTGGGAGAACTCGTAGCTGCCGAGGTAGGCGGCGTCGACGAGGGCGCGCACGATCTCCTCGACGCGGGCGCGACCCTGCACGAACGACGGCACGCGAAAGACGACCGTGCGGGCCCCCTTTCCCTTCAGCTTGCGGACCGCGCGCGCGGCGGCGCGTCGCGCCGCCTCGGCGCCGTAGCGCGCCCGCGGCCCGAGGCCGACGAGCACGAGCCGGCCGGCGCCCCCGTCGAGATGGAAGACCGTCACCTCGTTCTGCTGGCCGGTGAGCTCCCCGCGCTCCCATGCGGCCCGCACGAGACCGTGGGCGACGGCGTCCTCCTCCGCGAGCGCCCGGGGAAACGGAGCCTCCGGCGCCTCGCGCGCGAAGCAACCGCTGACGAGGATGTCGGCCGACAGCGCCGTCGCGTCGCGACGGTCGAGCGATGCCTTCAGGGGGCCCCCGCGGCCCTAGAACGACGGTCGGATCTTCTGCCGGTCAATGCGGATGCCCGCCGGGGTGATGGCGAGCAGGTTCTTGGCGATGCCGGCGACATCGCCGCCGGTGTCCTTCGCGACGTTCTTGAGATCGATGCTCATCCGCCGCACCGCGACCTGGTCGTTGGAGATCGACGTGTAGTCCAGGATGACGATGTCGCCGGCGTAGGCGAGCTTGGTGACCTGGTGGAGGTCCTCGAAGCGCAGGATCTCGGCCATGCGGACGGTCCCCCTGTTGCCGGCGAGGGCCCCCGCCTCGTCGTCGAACTGCATCGTTCCGAGGTCGACGAACGACCCCTCTTCCAGCGTGTCGGACCCGTGATGGCGTCGGAGAATCCCGCTCTTCGTCATGCGGCGTGGCCTTCCGAGGGAATCGAGGAGGGGTCGCTTCTTAAGCCTATTGTTCCAGATTCGCCGGCGACCGGCCCGAGGTGCCGGACGGCTCGCCGACAGGCCGCGGGAAGCGCAGGCAGAACGTGACGCGATAGATGTCCCGGCCGTCCTTGCGCCCGAACAGGCTCGCCGACTCCGTCACGCGCGCGCCGAACCGCTGCTTGGCGAGTCGGGCGATCGCGCGGGCGGCGAGCGTGTCGGTGAAGAACACATCCCATCCCTCCGGTAGCCCCTCCTGCCAGGACACCGCGCGCCGCCAGTCGGCCCGGCTCTCCGAGAGGACCCGCTGCCAGACGTGCTCGAGCCGGGCGCGCAGGGCTGGCGCCTTCTCCTTCGAGCGCTCGCCGCCGCCGCGCAGCTGGACGAGCGCCGTGTAGAAGCGGCCGCTCTTGCGGCTGCACTCCGGACACGTGTGGTGCTCCGTGCGGACGGAGAGCGGGACGCTCACCTCCCGCTCCGTCCCCCGGAAGCGGACCCGGGCCCGGCCCGTGAGCTCGCGCACGGTGCCGGCGGCGGAGGTCTCCTCCCAGTGCACCGTCCGGACCCCGGCCTCGGGATGCACCTTCAGCAGCGGCGTCAGGTCCTCCGCCGTCAACAGCGGGCTCGCGCCGGACCGCTCCCAGCGGGCCCCGACCCGCCGGGCGCCGCAGTGCGGGCAGATCACGACCACGGCGCGCTCGGGCGCCCGCACCAGGACCGCGCGGTCGGCCGCGCACTCCGCGCAGACCCCGTCGAGGAGGTCGCGGCCGGTCGCGCCGCAGACGACGCAGAACTCCTCGGGCATCCGGACCGCTCGCTACCGGGAGATCGCGAAGATCTCGGCGTGCGGGATGCCCCCGAGCCGGCCCGTCCCGTTCGGCCCGACGAAGCCGCCCTCCTCCGCGAGCTTGAGCACGCGCGGGCCCAGGAGGTTGGCGATCGTCGCGCGCTCGAGGGCCCAGAGGACCTCCTCGCGGGAGACCACGCGCTCGCCGTAGAACTGGCCCGAGACCTTGACCGTACGGCCGGCGTCGCCGACCGGCAGGTCCCGGCCCAGCAGCTCCGCGTCGCACGCCGCGACCACGAACTCGCTACGGACGCGGTGCACCCGCATCACGATGCCGGGGTCCTCGCCCATCGCCCTCCCGTCGGCGAGGCCGGCGGGGGGATAAATCGCCGGCGTCCCGGCGCTCCGGCCTAGAAGCGCACGAGCTGCCAGCGGTTCGGACGGGACTCGAAGACCTCGCCCTGATTGCGCAGGGTCTGCAGATGCGCCTCGGCCTTCGCCGCGGGCACGCCGGCGCGCTCGCACGCCTCCAGGAACTCCTCGCGCGAGAACGACGCCTCGGGCCGGTCCTGCAGCTCGCGCATCACGCGCATCACGATCTCGTGGCGCTCGCGCTGGCTGTGGCTGACGCCGGAGGCGACCAGGTCGACGTCGAGCTTGCCCGTCTCGTTCATCGCGACCCGCTTCAGGAAGTTCTGCATGATCCCGATCGCCCGCCGGGCGTCCTCGACCCCGACCTCGCTGGACAGGCGGGCCTTGGCCGCCGCCTCGCTGAGCCGCACGAGGGCCTCGAGCTGCCGGGCGGTGATCGGGACCGGAGAGTTCGGCTCCTCGCCCTGCTCGCGCACGCGGACGTAGTAGTCGCTGAGCGCCTGGAGCGCCGCCTCGGAGAGGACGGGTCGCCCCGTGCGTTTGGCGTAGGCGATGTACTTCTTGAGCAGGTCGGGCGGAAACGGCGCGCCGCCCGCCCCGAGCGAGTCCGGCGCGGCGAACGCCCGCGACTCCCCCTCGCGGTGGGAGGCGAGGATCCCGTTGGCGAGGCGGCGGTCGCGCTCCTGGTTCGGCAGGTCCTTGATCGAGAAGATCACGTCGAAGCGGGAGAGGAGCGTCGGCGGCAGGTCGATCTGGTCTGCGATCGGCTGGTCGTTCGTGAAGCGGCCCCACTTCGGGTTCGCCGCAGCCAGGACCGGACAGCGGGCGTTCAGCGTCGAGGTGATCCCGGCCTTGGCGATCGAGGTCTGCCCGTGCTCGAGGACCTCGTGCATCGCCGACCGGTCCTCCGCGCTCATCTTGTCCAGCTCGTCGATCACCGCCATGCCGCCGTCCGCCAGGACGAGCATGCCCGCCTCGAGGACCCAACGGCCGCCGGCGAAGTCGTCCTTGACAGCCGCGGCCGTGAGTCCGGCGGCCGTCGCGCCCTTGCCGCTCGTGTAGATGCCGCGCGGCGCGACGTCCGCGATGTAACGGAGGAGCTGGCTCTTCGCGACGCCGGGGTCGCCGACGAATAAGATGTGGATGTCCCCGCGGACCCGCACTCCATCGGGGTAGCGCTTCTCGATGCCGCCGAACAGCTGGAGCGCGACGGCCTCCTTCTCCTCCTCCATGCCCCGGATCGACGGCGCGAGCGACATCACGATCTTGTCGACGACGGTGGGGTCGCCCCGGAAGCCGAGGAACAATCGCTCCTCCTCCGGCGAGATCTCGATCTCGTCGTACTCGCGTTGCTTGAACTCGACCGAGTTCCCGACCACCAATAGGTCGAAGGTCGTGCTGCGGACGAGGCCCGTGCGGCCGCCGCTCGCCCGCTGGAAGCTGCGCAGCGTCCCGTTGAGGATCACCCGGTTGCCCGGAAGGACGTGCCCGGTGAGGTCCTCGGTCAGCATCACCGAGAGTCCCTGCGGGTGCGCGCCGTGCCGCAGGAGCTCGGGGTTCTCCTGGATCTCGATGCGCTGGGCGTCGACGTAGCTCGACTTCTCGGGGAGGAGGCGGAACCGAGTGCGGCCCTGCGGCTTGCCGCAGCCCCCCTGCGACTCCGGGCACTCGAGCGGCTCGCGGAACGTCATCGACGCCTCGTCCTGGGGCTCGTGGAACTCGGTGCGGCAGGCGACGCACTGGAAGACCGCGTCGCGGATCTGGGGCCGGACCTCGGTGACGCGCCGCACGATGCCGTCGAGGGCGATCAGGTGGTTCAGGTCGGTCTCCCGGATGTCCCGGATCGACCGGTGCACCGTCGCGGGGAGGCCCATCACGCGCAGGCGCAGTCCGTCCGACTCGGGACCGGCGACGGGCAGCAGCTCGCGCATCGCCCGCTGACCGGCGCCGAGCACCTCGTCCGGCCGCTCCAGCAGGACATCGGCGAGCGCGGTGTCGGCCCCGTCGATGTCGGCGAACGCCACCACCAGCGACCGCTGCTCGGGGAATCGGTCCGCGAGCGCGAGGATCTCGGGCCGACGCCCGGTCTCCTCCAGGACCGACGCCCACCGGCTCTGCAGCTCGGGAGGAGCGGGCAGGGTACGCTTGACGGCCGCCATGGTCGATACCTCCGCTACGGTTCGAGACGGTAGCGGTCGCGGGGGAAGAGGCGGGCCTCCCGTATATTGGGCACCCCCGCGAGCGCCCAGATGAACCGGTCGATGCCGAATCCCCAGCCCCCGTGCGGCGGCATCCCGTAGCGGAACGCCTCGAGGTATCCCTCGAAGGCGGCCGGCTCGAGACCCGCGGTCGCGAGGTTCGCGAGGAGGTGGTCGAGTCGGTGCTCCCGCAGACCCCCGCTCGCGATCTCGAGGCCCCGGAAGTCGAGGTCGAAGTAGAACGTCCGGTCGGGCCGGGCGTCCTGGCGCTGCGCGTAGAAGGTGCCGGCCTTCACGGCCGTGGGGAAGTCGACGAGGAAGTAGAACGGGGCGCCGTACTCCTGTACCACGCGGGCGCCGATGATCTTCTCGTCCTCGGTGCCGAAGTCTTTCTGCGCGCCCGGCCGCTCGAGCCACTCCTCGCACGTCCCGAAGTCGATGCGGGGGAACGGGGGACGCACCTCGGGCAGGGTTTCGGCGAGCGGGTTGCCGTGGGCTCCGATGCGCTCCCGGGCGTAGCGCAGGGTCTCGGCGACGACGCTCTCGAGCGTGGTGCGGAGCTCCTCCGCGCTGTCGACGAACGCCATCTCGGCGTCCAGCATCGTGAACTCGGTGATGTGCCGGACGGTGTCGGACGGCTCGGCCCGGAACGCGGGAGCGATCTCGAAGACCCTCTCGAAGCCGGCGCTCATCAACATCTGCTTGTAGAGCTGGGGGCTCTGGGCGAGGAACGCCACCCGATCGAAGTACTCGAGCCGGAAGAGCGTGGCACCGCCCTCGGCGCCTTGCCGGAGGATCTTGGGCGTCTCGATCTCGAGGAATCCGCGCTCGGTGAACGCGCGGCGGAACCCGTCGAGCACCGCGGCCCGCAGCTCGAAGATCGCCCGGACCGCCGGCTTGCGCAGGTCGAGGACCCGGTGGTCGAATCGGGTGCCGAGCTCCGCGCCGACCTTGTCGACGACGCCGAGGGGCAGCGGCGCCTCTGCCCGCGTGACCACCCGCACCGCGTCCGGGAACAGCTCGACGCCGCGGTGGGACTTCTCGGAGCGACGGACCGTCCCCTCCACCTCGATGACCGACTCGCGGGGCAGCTCGCCGAGGAGGACGAACAGCGCGGGGTCGGTGGTACCGCGCTTCAGGGTCACCTGGCTCGTGCCGCTCCCGTCGCGCACCAGCGCGAAGGCGACCCCGCCGAGCGCGCGGTACTCCTCGAGGTGGCCGGCGATCCGGACGGTGGCCCCGTCCAGCTCCCGGAGCTCACGCGAGAGCCGGCGAGGCAGCGACAGAGCTCGCGACCTCCTGGCGGGCCAGGGCCGCACGGATGAGGCCGCGGAAGAGCGGATGGGGCGACTCCGGCCGCGAGAGGAACTCGGGGTGGAACTGGACGCCGACGAAGAACGGGTGGCCGGGCACCTCCACGACCTCGACCCGGCCGTCGACGCTCATCCCGGTGATCGCGAGACCCGCGGCGCGGAACCGCTCGAAGTAGTCCGGGTTGATCTCGTAGCGGTGCCGGTGGCGCTCCCAGATCTCGGTGCGGCCGTAGAGCTCGGCGACGGCGGAACCGGGCGTGAGGACGACCCGCTGGGCGCCGAGGCGCATCGTGCCTCCGAGGTCGCTCAGCGAGCGCTGCTGCTCGAGGAGGCAGACGACCGGCTCGGGCGAGGCCGGATCGACCTCCGTCGTGTTGGCACGGGACAGCCCGAGCACGTTGCGCGCGAACTCGACCGCGGCCATCTGGAAGCCATAGCAGATGCCGAGGTACGGGATCCGTTCCCGCCGCGCGATCTCGATCGCCCGGATCTTCCCCTCGATCCCGCGCGCCCCGAACCCGCCGGGCACGAGGATCGCGTCCGAGCGCTGCAGGCGCCCCACGAGGGACGGGTTCTTCGGGATGTCCTCCGAGTCGAACCACTGCAGCCGGATCTCCTTGCCGAGGTGGCCCTGCACGTGGTGGAACGCCTCGGTGTGCGACAGGTACGCGTCGCGCAGTTCCGTGTACTTTCCGACGATCGCCACCTCGACCGAGCCCTCGTTGCGCCGGAAGGTCGAGAGGAACTCGCGCCAGGCGCTGTAGTCGGGGGTCCGGTCGGGCAGGCTGAGGATCCGGGTCAGGAGCTGGCCGACCCCCTGGGCCTCGAGGACGAGCGGCACCTCGTAGATCACCGACTGGTCCGGTACCGAGATCACCGCCTCCGGCGGTACGTCGCAGAACAGCGAGATCTTCGTCTTGATGTCCGGCGCGAGCGGCGCGGGCCCGCGCGCGATGATCAGGTTCGGGCGGATCCCGATCGCCCGAAGCTCCCGGACCGAGTGCTGGGTCGGCTTGGTCTTCGACTCGCCCACGGGCCCGACGACCGGCACGAGCGTCGTGTGGACGAACGCCATGTGCCCCTCGCCGAGCTCGTAGGAGAGCTCGCGCAGCGCCTCGAGGAACGGCATCGACTCGATGTCGCCGACGGTCCCGCCGACCTCGACGAGCACCACTTCCGCGCCGGCCGCCTGCCCGACCTCTCTCACGGTCCGCTTGATCTCCCCGGTGACGTGCGGGATGATCTGGACGGTGTTGCCGAGGTAGTCCCCGCGCCGCTCCTTCTCGATGACCGCGCGATAGATCTTCCCCGTCGTGAGGTTGTGCGTGCCGACCAGGCTCTGGCCCAGGAACCGCTCGTAGTTGCCGAGGTCGAGGTCCGCCTCTGTCCCATCGTCCAGCACGAACACCTCGCCGTGCTGGTACGGGTTCATCGTTCCCGCGTCGACGTTGAGGTACGGGTCGATCTTGACGATCGTGACCGGGATCCCCCGGGCCTTCAGAAGCCGCCCGAGCGACGAGGTGGTGATGCCCTTGCCGAGGCCCGAGATCACGCCGCCACTGACCGCGATGACCTTCACAGGACCCCGCCGCGGAGTCGTAGCGGGTCCGCGCCATAAAGTCTGTGGCGCGCGCTCGACCTCCGGCGGACGCCGGAGGCCCGGGCGAGCCCGTCTACCGGGCTCCGAACGGGACGCGTCGACCCGATGGGTCCCGGTGGGACCGGCCGAACTCCTCCAGCGGCCGGAGCCGCTCGGCCGGAAAGACGGGGCCGTCGACGCACACGTGGTAGGGACCGAGCGCGCACGCGTCGCACATCCCGAGCGCGCACTTCATGTGGCGTTCGACCGAGCAGAGCACCGGGACGCCCGGCGATCGCGCGGCGCTCGCGACCTTCTGCATCATGATCTCGGGACCGCACGTCCACACGGCGTCGAACGTCTCGGACGCGAGGAGCCGCTCGGCCAGTTCCGTCACGAACCCGCGCACCCCCTCGGAGCCGTCGTCGGTGGCGACCTCGACCCGGGCGCCCATTGCCTCGAAGCGGCGGCGGAAGAGGAGCTCCGGGGCCTGCGTGGCGCCGAGCGCCACGGTCACCCGGCTCCCTCCGCGGATCGCGCGCTCGGCGGCCGGCGCGAGCACCGCGCTGCCGCTCCCGCCGCCGACCACGAGGATCCTCCGTGGCGACACGTCGAAGCGGTTCCCGTACGGACCTCGGAGGCCGATCCGGGTCCCCGGGGGGATCGACTGGATCGCCCGGCTCGTGGCCCCCATCGCCTTCACCGTCACGCCCTTCGAGGGGCCCTCGGTGTACGAGAGCGACATCGGCAGCTCGTCGTCGCCCGGGATCCACACCATCACGAACTGCCCGGGGTCGGCGGACGGAGCGTAGGGGAACCGCAGGGTGACCGTGCTGGGGGTCTCTTCGACCCGCGCGCTCACCAACGCCGTGGTCCGCACGGAGGTGCTAGGATTCGCTCGATTTAGCGGCTCGGAGCGCGGGGTCGGCGTGCGCCGCCGAGTGGGAACGGGCGTGAGCCGCGCCGACGACGTCGGCAATCGAGCGAACACCGAGCTGGTCGAGCCGGCGGGAGAGATCGTCGGCGAGCCGCGCGAATATCCCGATCCCGCCCTGGGTGACGGCGGTCCCGATCTCGACCGCCCGCGCGCCGGCCAGAAGGTACTCCAGCGCGTCGTCCGCGGTCGCGATGCCGCCGACCCCGACGACGGGGATCGACACCCGCTCGTAGATCTGCCAGACGCACGCGAGGCCGACCGGCTTGATCGCCGGGCCGCTGAGGCCGCCCAGCCCGTGCGCCAGGACCGGACGCCGCAGTTCGACGTCGATGGCCAGCCCCCGGACCGTGTTGATGGCGCTCACCGCGACCGCGCCGCCGCGCTCCGCTGCGGCGGCCAGCGCCGCGGGATCGGGGGTGTTCGGCGTGATCTTGGCGATCACCGGTAGCTCGGTCGTGCCCCGCACCGCGCGCACGATCTCCTCCACGTCCGCCGGATCGCTGCCGACCTCGGTGCCGAAGCCTTCCGCGTGCGGGCAGCTGAGGTTGAGCTCGAGGGCCGCCACGCCGGTCGCGGACATGCGTTGCGCGAGTCGGGCGAACTCCTCCGCGCTCCCTCCGAAGATCGACCCGATGACGAGCGCGCCGGCCCGTAACGCGACCGCGATCTCCCGCGGGTACTCCGCGATCCCCGGGTTCGGGAGCCCCATCGCGTTGAGCAGCCCCCAGTCCCCGTACTGCTCGACCGTCGGATTCGGGTAGCCCGCGCGCGCCTCGGATCCGATCGACTTCGTGATCACGCCCCCGGCACCGGCGGACCACGCCCCGGCGAGCGACTCGCCGCTCTCTCCCCAGATCCCCGACGCCAGGAGAAACGGGTTCCGCAGCGCGAGGGGGCCGAGGCGGACCGAGAGTTCGCCCACGACCCTCGCCTACCGGTGGTGCGCTTAAATCGGCTCGGACCGGTGGCCCGCGGGAATGCACCTCGATCGCCTCACCGATGCGGCCCGTGCGGCACTCGAGCGGTCGTTCCAGCGGGCCGCGGAGCTGCGGCACGCCTCCGTCGAGCCGGAGCATCTGCTGTGGGCGCTGCTGGACGCCGCCGACGGACCGGTCGCCTCGCTCCTGCAGGGCCTGCACGTCCCGATCGATCCGCTACGTACGCGCGTCGAGGAACGGATCGCCCGGCTGCCGACGGCGGAACACGTAGCGCCGTCCGACCAGTACCTCTCGCGGGGCCTCTCCCAGGTGATCGAGGCCGCGGAGGCGGAGGCTGCGAAGCGCAAGGACCGCTACACGACCGCCGACGAGCTGTTCCTCGGGCTCACGAGCGTCTCGGGGCCCCTGCGGGAGCTGCTGGAGGAGTTCGGCGTGCGGCGGGCCTCCGTGCTGGCTGCGCTCCAGGGGCTGCGCGGATCGGACCGTCCGGTCTCGAGCCGAGGCGAGGAGGCCCAGTACCAATCGCTCGAGAAGTACGGCAAGGACCTCACGGCCCTCGCGCGCGACCAGAAGCTCGACCCGGTGATCGGGCGCGACGACGAGATCCGTCGGGTGATCCAGATCCTCTCGCGTCGCACGAAGAACAACCCCGTCCTGATCGGCGATCCCGGCGTGGGAAAGACCGCGATCGTCGAGGGGCTGGCGCTGCGCATCGCGAACCGGGACGTCCCCGAGACCCTGCGCGACAAGCGCCTGGTCACGCTGGACCTGGGCGCCCTCCTTGCGGGCGCGAAGTTCCGCGGGGAGTTCGAGGAGCGGATGAAGGCGGTGCTCCAGGAGGTGGAGCGGTCCGAGGGCACGGTCATCCTGTTCATCGACGAGCTCCACACGCTCGTCCACGCCGGCTCGACCGAGGGCGGCGCGATGGACGCGTCGAACCTACTGAAGCCCGCCCTGGCCCGCGGCACCCTCCACTGCATCGGGGCGACGACCACGGCCGAGTATCGCAAGTACATCGAGAAGGACCCGGCCCTGGAGCGGCGGTTCCAACCGGTGCCGGTCTCGGAGCCGACGGTCGAGGACACGATCTCGATCCTGCGCGGCATCAAGGAAAAATACGAACTGCATCACGGCGTGCGCATCACCGACGGCGCAATCGTCGCCGCGGCTACCCTGTCGCACCGCTACATCACCGACCGCTTTCTGCCCGACAAGGCGATCGACCTAATGGATGAAGCGGCGGCGCGGTTGCGCATGGAGGTCGATTCAAAACCCGAGGAAATCGACGAACTCGACCGCCGCATCGTGCAGTTGAAGATCGAGCGCGAGGCCTTGAAGAAGGAGCACGACGCGGCGTCGCAGGACCGCTTGCACAAGCTCGAAAAGGAATTGGAGGAACTGGAGCAGGAATCGGCGACGCTGACCGCCGAATGGCAGGCCGAAAAGGGCAAGCTCGCCGACGCCCAGAAGCTCAAGGAACAGCTCGACCAGGCCCGGGCCGAGCTGGAGATCGTGCAGCGTCGCGGCGATTGGAGCCGTGCCGGCGAATTGACCTACGGCGTCATCCCCGAGCTTGAACGCCAACTCAAGGAGGCCGAGGGCGCCGAACGCGGGCGCATGCTCGAAGAGGCGGTAACGCCCGAGCACATCGCCGCCATCGTGTCGCGCTGGACCGGTATCCCGGTCGACAAGATGCTGGAGGGTGAGCGCGAAAAGCTGTTGCAGATGGAGGACAATCTGCGCCGCCGGGTGATCGGCCAGGACGAGGCCGTCATCGCCGTGTCGAACGCGATCCGCCGTGCCCGCGCCGGGCTGCAGGACCCAAACCGGCCGATCGGCTCGTTCCTGTTCCTGGGGCCGACCGGCGTCGGCAAGACCGAGCTGACCCGGGCGCTCGCCGAGTTCCTCTTCGACGACGAGAGCGCGATGGTGCGCATCGACATGTCGGAATACATGGAGAAGCACTCGGTTGCGCGGCTGATCGGCGCGCCGCCCGGCTATGTCGGTTATGAGGAAGGCGGCAGCCTGACCGAAGCGGTGCGGCGCCGACCCTATCAGGTGATCCTGTTCGACGAGATCGAAAAGGCGCACCCCGATGTGTTCAACGTGCTGTTGCAGGTGCTCGACGATGGTCGCCTGACCGACGGGCAGGGACGCACCGTCGATTTCCGCAACACCCTTATTGTGCTGACCTCGAACCTCGGCAGCGAGGCGCTGGCAAGCCTGCCCGACGGCGCCGATATCGAACAGGCGCGCCCGGCGGTGATGAATGCGGTGCGCGCCGCGTTCCGGCCGGAGTTTCTAAACCGGCTCGACGAGATCCTGCTGTTCCGGCGACTGTCGCGCGATGATATGAAGGGGATCGTCACGATCCAACTGGAGCGGCTGAGGAAGCTGCTCGCCGACCGTAAGATCACGCTCGAAATCGACGGCGCGGCCGGCGCCTGGCTCGCCGACAAGGGCTACGACCCGGTCTACGGGGCGC